>NZ_JBYSWK010000003.1:0-127843 GCF_058781025.1 Heyndrickxia sp. FW510-T9
GATTTGAATGTGATATAAGTTTTTTTTACACTAAAAAAACCTCCTTTCTGAAATTAAATCTACCTCTAACGAAAATTTAAGCGCTTACAAAACTACATAGATATAGTAGTCTATACAACAATTTTCAGAAAATTAAACCTAGATGTGAAAAATTTTTTTTATAAGTTAATAGAAAGGGGTTTTAACTTTTATAGTTAAAAACAGTTTGAGAGAATATATCATTATAATTATTAGAATATTGTCAAAAATATAAGGACAATATGAACTGTAGTGGAATTTTTGTACTGTATTTAAGATTAGGGATGCTCTATCGAAATCTATGATTTAGTCGGAGAGGTTTAAAGAAAGCATTGGAATTGAGTGAAAAAGTGAATACATATAGTTCCTTAACCGGGCACCTGCCTCCCAAAAGTGTGAAGGAGAGACAGGTACTCAATCTATTCTTTCAATGATCTTTTTAAAAAGCTGCCTAAATTTTTCTCGATCTTCCTCTGTGAATGCTTTTGGTCCCTTTGTACGCTTTCCAGCTTTTCTTTCCATTGCACTTAAATATCGGGTTTGTAATAACTGATCTATATTATCATTTGTATAAAGAAAACCTTTATGATGCAAGACTGTACAACCTTTCGCTAAACCGAGTGAAGCAAGGCCATAATCTTGAGTAATAATGATATCTCCCTTTTCAGCCAGTTTCATAATCCGATAGTCCGCAGCATCGGCACCTGTATCCACATATATAGTCTCTACACCTGGAGGTTGAGGCTCGGTTGAGAAATGGGAAAAGCTTGTTACAAGTGTAACAGGAATTTCTGCATGTGTGGCTTCCGCAATTACAATGTTTTTTACAGGACAAGCATCTGCATCGACATATATTTTCATGATATTCTCTCCTTATTTCAAATGAATTAAAAAAAACGGAATCACTTGCTTAATACTTTAACCTATTTTTGTTAACATTTCATGGTTTTAATACTATCGGGATGTTGTTTTATTTAACATGAAGGCCAGCACAAGCATATTTTTAATCCAGAGTGTCTTTCATAGCCTAGATGAGGGACACGACGAGTATATTTTTATCCAAGTTGTCCTTCATAGCTTGGATGAAGGACAGTACGAGTATACTTTTAATCCAAAGTGTTCTATATGCCCAATATGAAGGACAGTATAAGCCTGCATTTAAACGAAAGTGTCTTTCATGCTATAGATGAAGGACAGGTGAGCCTGCATTTAAACGAAAGTGTCCTTCATGCCCAAGATGAAGGACAGCTTAAGCATACTTTTAAACGAAAGTGTCTTTCATGCTAAAGATGAAGGACAGTATGAGCCTGCATTTAATCGAAAGTGTCCTTCATGCCCAAGATGAAGGACAGTATGAGCATACTTTTAATCGAAAGTGTCTTTCATGCTAAAGATGAAGGACAGTGTGAGCCTGCATTTAAACGAAAGTGTCCTTCATACCCAAGATGAAGGACAGCTTAAGCATACTTTTAAACGAAAGTGTCCTTCATGCCCGTGATGAAGGACAGTATGAGCATGCTTTTAAACGAAAGTGTCCTTCATGTCCATGATGAAGGACAGTAAGATCATACTTTTAAACGAAAGTGTCCTTCATGCCCGAAATGAAAGCCAGCTTGAGCATGTTTTTAAACGAAAGTGTCCTTCATACCCAAGATTAAGGTAAGCTTGAGCACTCTTTTAAACCAAAGTGTCCTTTATCCTTACTATGGCTACCTTGGGTTAATAGAATAGAGTGAATACACCATATAATTCTATCTGAACACTATAAAAAATAGCAGGTTTTTAGATGCTTTGATTACATCCAAATGTAACCTTATTCTTGTTAACAAAGTCTAATGTTATAAAGGGGGATTAAAAATGAAGAGATTTGCTGCTCCACTGGTACTTGCGAGTTTTTTTATGTTTGTGTCAGGCTGCGGAATAGGAACCGGTTCTGATGGTTTAAAGATTTCGAAAGATGTTGAATTTGGCAAAAAAGATTATAAAAAAATTGTTTCATCGCAAAACGAATTAGGTTTTGATTGGTTGCACGATGTGGAAAAAGATCAAAACGGTAACGTATTTATTTCCCCGACTAGTTTATTTATGGCATTATCGATGGTCTCAAATGGAGCCGATGGAGAAACAAAGGAAGAAATAGCTAAAGTTTTGCATACAAGTGGATTATCAAATATTGAGCTGAATAAAGCCAATTCATCTATAATGTCTATCCTTCATCAGCACTCCAAACGAATCAAACTGAATGTCGCAAACTCTATATGGCTAAACAAACATTTCCATTTTCAAGATCAATTTTCTAAGGATAACCAAGATTATTTTAATGCAAAAATACAGGAAATAGATATAAATGATCGACGTTCACCTTCAAAAATCAATAACTGGGTAAAAAAGGCAACAAATAATAAAATAAATGAAATAGTTGATACACCTATAGATTCTAATATAGATGCAATACTGATAAATGCCATATATTTTAATGGGAATTGGAAGAATGCATTTGATAAAAAGGATACAGTGGAACGAACGTTCTTTTTAGCAGATGGGTCTACAAAAGATGTTGAATTTATGGTACAAAACAAAAGTTTAGATTATCTAGAAAATGACAGCTTTCAAGCAGTATCTCTTCCCTATGGCAATGAAGAAATGAGCATGAAAGTATTTCTTCCGAAAGAAAACATTGATTTAGAAGAATTTGAAAAGGTGCTCTCAAATGATAATTGGCAAAATTGGTCTAGCGAATTTGAAGACATGCAAGGAACGATTATGCTGCCAAAATTTCAATTAAAATATGAAGTTCTGTTAAATGAAACAATAGAGAGGCTAGGGATGAAAACAGCATTTACCGGTGATGCCAATTTTTCAAAAATGATTAAGGAAGCCTCTCCCATTTCGATTACAGAAGTAAAACAAAAAACCTTCATCGATGTAAATGAAAAAGGGACAGAAGCTGCAGCAGCAACATCTATCGTTATGACGAAAGGGGCGCCATCTAGAAGTGAACTGTTTCACATGGTGGTTAATCGACCATTTTTCATCATGATTGTTGACGATCGTACTGGAGCAATTTTGTTCATGGGTGAGGTATCTAATCCACAGTAAGACATGTTCAAATCATCGGTATATTATCAATGAATAATATACGAATGTAACCAAAAACCTTTATCTACTGAAGAGAAAAGATTATATAAACAAAGAATGAGATATGGTAGATTCCTAACAACTTCATTAACACCAGTTATCATTTATTTAAGGTAAATCGCCTAATACTAAGCGAACTTACTTTTTTGGATAAAATTAGAATTTTTGTGCTAAAATTAATTTATATAATGTGAATGATGTTCTAAGCTAAAAGGTAGTAGATATAAAAATTAGGGGGGATTAAATGAAAAATAAAAGGTATTTAATAATTGGACTCGCAATACTAATAATTATCTCTTTCTCTATTAAAATATATAATGATTATAGAGAAAAAGAGTTAGTTGATGTAATTAGCTTTGATATAACGAATTTCAAATCCTTGGCTTTTAATGAAGGTGAAGAGGAGTTTGAATGGAGAACTGATAAAAAGGAACACGCAGAAAAGTTCAATGAATTTTTGCGTCAATATCGAGTAAAAAAAATGAAAGATAATAAATGGGATAGTAATGTTTCAAACGAAAAGGGTTTTCGAGTTACTATCTACACAAAAGATAGTCCTATAATGGCTTCATTTTATGAACACCGCTTAGCTTTTTATAACAATGGTGCTTATTATAAGGTAATAAACGGACCAATCGATGTTGATTGGATGGAAAATTATATCAAAAAATATAAACAATAAGAATATAAATATGACATTGCGAATTATTGTCATCCAAAGTAACGTAGGCTTTAGTTCTGTAGGTTTGGTAAAATATTACACTAAACAAGTGCTCTGAATTAGAGCGTTTTTACTTGCTATTTATATTTCTGATATACCTTTGAAATATATGCCGATTAAAAGTTATTTGCGTCACTTTTAGCATTTTTCTCCCAATCAACCTTACCCGGCAATATTTTTTATTTGTCCTAATACATAGCAATTATTTCACATGCATATGAATTCAAAAAGGGAGGGAACAGAGTGGCAGTAGAAAACTTCGATTCCGTATGTAAACAGTTTGCTTCCATCTTACATGGTAAAAGCAATGTAGATAATGGAGTATGTTCTGTTAATTTTAAGCGACAATTTAATGTGGTAATTCAAGGGAAGAAAAGTACTGCTGTTCTTGGGGTAGATGCAACATTCGAATCACTAGATCAGCATGGTGTTGCACTTAATATTGCAGAAGTGGCAATTTTGGAGGAAGAAATTCCTGCCTTTACGCATGCTGCTGTTGGGCAAGGTCTGATCATAAGTGCACTGCATAATCATTGGCTGTTTACTCATCCTGTCATAATGTACATCCATCTTCAATCTGTTGAATCCCCAATTCATTTTGCTCAGAAAATGGCTTATTGCTTAACAAAGCTAAAACAATATCCAAATCCTAGTTAATAATATGTCATCATTTAAAATGATATAGAGATTAAAAACTTGAGAAAAAATAGGTGTCTGATTTTTTCCAAGTTTGAATAACCAGACACCATTTTTTTAATAGAAGAAAGGCGGCCTCGCTCCTAAACCAAATGCAGCACCGCGCAAACCAAATGCAGCTCCTGCTAAACCAGCTACTGCACCTAACCCACCGAAAGCTAATCCAAGTGTGCCAAATTGTCCTGGTATATAACCAAGCCCCATTCGAGGTGCATAACCACCGTAAGGCTTTCCATAACCATTGAAAGGATAAGTACCGAATCCCATTAAAATTCCCCCCATTCATATGTTCCTGTATAGCTGTATTTAAGTTTATGAAAAAATAACAAATACGGAGCTTGTTCATATGAAAATAGACAAGAATTTAAGTGCCTGTCGTTCACAGTTAAGCGTAACCACGTTAGAGGTCAGAAACATATTGTACTATATAATATAATATGTTAACCAAAAGGCCACGTTATCGGAATCTAATGTAGAAGCTATATACAAAGTAAATCCTGAGCTTATTCTATTTGGTATAGCAGGAGGAGAGCTCGTAAAAGGCGGGAAGAAAATCGGTTTGCGTACAGCGTGTGAAAATTTATGCGTACAGCTCGTATCAAAGGGATAGTTCTTTAGCACCAAGAATTGATTCGCAAGCGCTAATTACCAATCGTGATACTGCTGTTAACCAGGTAATCCGAATGGTGAAGGAAGGAAAAGTAACTTCCCTTCGTGGAGTCGCTGTACCGATCCAAGCTGATACCATCTGTATCCATGGTGACGGAGCCAACTCACTAGATTATGCTAAGTATATATTTCTAATAGTTTAAATAAGCAGGAATATAAATAACGAAAATCCATGTAATTTTATTAAGCGGGAGAAGGGGATGGCCCTTTTCCCAAAGTCCTCTCGAAATTTAATGGGGAAAAAAGAAGTGGTTATCGTTTCGCAACGCAGTACGCATAGTACAGAAAAAGATTGATTATTTATCAATCTTTTGAATCAGACTCATTATAATAATTGTCTATTAAGCAAAAACTTCCAAAATTATTTGGAAGTTTCAACTCTCTTTCTATTTTTCAAGCATAAACCCAATCCTAGTCCAATCGTTGCAATCACAATCGAAAATATAAAAGCATCATTGTTTCCAGCAATAAAGGCATCAATTGAAATCGTTTCCTTCAGCCTTTGAAGTGCGTCAACAGACATTCCTACCATTTTAGCCTTATGCTCTTCCAGCATTTCCTTACCATGTACTTGTGTACGATTCGAAATCAATGTGACAATAAGACTCGATGTAAGAGCACCAATCGTTTGCCCTAATGTACTGTTCATCGCTGTACCATGGGGTATTTCTTCTGGTTTCAATGAATTAAGTGCATTTGTTTGTAGGGGCATTTGAACCATCCCAACACCAATTAGGCGAATGGCGTAAGTTATACAAATAACCCATGAAGCAGTTTCTAACTCCAGATTCCCTAAAATCACGGATGCCAGAATCATTAAAGGAAAACCGACTAAAAGAAGTGGGCGAATCCCAAAACGATCAAATAACTTACCGTTAATCGGGCCAAGTAGACCCATAATCATCGCACCCGGAAGCATGATTAAACCTGATTTTAATGCAGTCATGCCTTGAATATTTTGCAGGAATAATGGTACAGGAATCATCACGGAATACATTCCAAAAATAGATGTAATAAGCACAATAATTGATAGCGTATATTTAGGATTTAAGAAAATTTTAAAGTTTAACATTGGCTTTTCTAAAAAGTTTTGGCGAATTACTAATGCCGCTAATCCTAAAACCCCTGCAACTAAACAAATAATAACCACCGACGAATCCCAGCCATCCTTGCTTGCTGCACTAAAGCCATAAATAATGCCGCCAAAACCAATTGCACTTAGAATAACAGATAATACATCCAGTGAGCCTGGCTGTGTTTCTTTATCCTTTTTCATAATTTTAAAAGAGACGATGGCAATGATTAGTGTAATTTGCCAGATGATATGGAATAACCATTCCCATGATGCCACCTTTAAGATAAGCCCTGAAATAGTAGGTCCAATCGCTGGCGCAAAAATCAAAATAAGTCCTACAAAACCCATCGATTTTCCTCTTTTTTCCGGTGGGAATGAACTATACAGCAAATTCATTAACAATGGTGATAACAATGCCCCCCCTAATGCTTGAATAATACGTGCGGTTACAAGGACGGCAAAATTCGGTGCAAAGCCACCAATAATCGTTCCAATTGTAAAAACCACCATACTATATAAGAACAAATTACGAATGGAAAACTTATTTAAGAAAAATGCAGATGTTGGAATAACAATGCCACTCACCAACATATAGCCTGTTGTTAACCATGTAGCACTTGATGCTCCAACATCAAATGTTTTCATAATGGTTGGAATAGCGTTGCTCATTAGTGTATTACACAGAATCGCAAAAAATGCGCCAACCATGACATTAGCTAATAATAAATAATTAGGTCTTATTTGCTGTGATTTATTTTCCATAAAACCGCTCCTCTTTTTATACTTTAAGTACAAATTTGTACTTCAGTTCTAATGATAGATTGAATTATAGTACACATATTAAAAAAAGGCAATAAAAAACTCATTGCCTAATTTAGACAATGAGTTCAATGTAATTAGAAATTGCTGGATAGTCATCTTGTAATTCTTGCAGCAACTGTTGCTTCATGTGTGCAACTAATGCTGGATTCGTTTCGATTAACGAACGATTTCGCAATAATAATTCTACATATTCTTTTACTAATGCATAATTAGTACGGTCTGCAAATGAATGATTGAGCCATTTAATTAATTGATTGGATTCATGAATAAATTGCTCTTCTTTTGATATGCTTTCCTGATTTTCAAATTCAATTGATAAAAATAGTGGATGCCTGTTTATATTATCTAAACAACTGATTACTTGATCTATACAAAAATCAATCACTTGTTGCATAGGTTTCGGATCTTTTAGTAATTGGTTAAAACCTAAATGATTATTTATGATGGAGTCTAACATTATAGTGGCATTCCATGTTGCATTTGGATAGGATTCACCAAATGCCTGATTCACATAGTCGTGAAGCCAATATATCCGATTTTTCTTTAATGTTTCAATATATTCTAAAATATTTACTTCTTTTTCACTAGATGCTTCTGCCATAATGCGTCCTAATTTATTATCAAGCTCTCGTTTTTTTGAAATGTATAAAATTTCTCGCAATAACTGTTCAGAATCACCCTGCAGATAATTAATCCTGAAGAGCGCACGTTCTTGATTTAATAACTCTTGAAAATACTGATTCATCTCCACAAGTAATTCCGCTTTAGAAGAAAAATAATTGTAAAAAGTACCTCGAGAAGTTTTACTTTCTTTTACGATATCAAGAATAGAAGTTTCGACATAACCCTTATCTTTAAATAATTTATGTGCCGCTAAAATGACATTTATTTTTTTTTCGTTCATTAGCATCCATTCCTTTTAAAAAATATATTTCTTGCAAAAATTACTTTTTCAAGCCAGCTGCAAAAAAAGGACCATTTAGCGTTATTGTCGAGATAATTCGAGCCATTTCATGAGGAGATTCTTTTCTCTCCCCATTCAACCATTGTTGAATAACACCAATATGTGCTGACGCAATATAGGAAACTAGATATTCCTCTGGAACAAGTAAATTTTCTCTCTTAATAATGGGATCCTGATTACTTTCAAATAATGTATTCCACATGAAATTTTTCAGTTTTGTCTGGAAAGAGAGGTCTCCTGTTGGGCCAAGTAAGGCTTTCATAAATCTTCTATTTTTATTAATATATTCAAATATAGAAACCATAATGGTAGATGATGTAGGGGAAGGAGTTTTTCCTAGCTCTGCAACAACATTTGGTATGTTCTTTTTAGCAATAACGACCATTTCGTGCATGATTGCTTCCTCGCACTTGGTCATTAAGTCATATTTGTCTTGATAATGTATATAAAAAGTGCCTCGATTAATATTTGCCCTAGTAGTAATGTCCTTTACGGTAATTGCTTCAAAGCCCTTTTCCTCGATTAATTCTGTAAGGGCATCTCGGATTAATTCCTTGGTACGAATGACACGTAGATCTGTACTGATATCCCGCAATGCTAATTCCTCCTCAACTTTTAATGAACACATTCCTGAATACCGTCGTTTAAACAACACATCACTGATTTCTGATTATTGTATAAATGACTTACCCGAAATATAATTCAAATAGTAAATAAACAACATGTTGATTATTATTATATCTCAAAAAAGGAGTCGCAAACATGAAAATTTTTAAAAACAAGCTCATAGTGTTATCACCCATCATTGCTTTGGCAGTAGTATTTATTTTTTCACTAACACTTTTCCCTTCAGTCCAGCCTAAACCAAACAATTTACCCATCGCCATTGTTAACGAAGACATAGGGGTGCAAATTCCTAATCAACCAAAGATGAATATGGGTCAAACATTCGTGGAAACGATACAAAAAAATACAAAAGCAACATCAGGTAAAGAAGACCCTGCTGTGAAATGGGTTGTAGTAAAAAACATTAAGAAAATGCAAAAAGAATTAAATGATCAAAAATATTATGCAGCATTGGTTATTCCACAAGATTTTAGTGCGAAACAAGCATCATTACGTACACCAGATCCTTCTTCACCTGAAGTGCAAATATTTATCAACCAAGGAATGAATCCAGCTGCGATGGTGGTGGCAGGCCAAATGTTGAACGGAATCGTTGACAATATGAACAACAATGTTCGTATCCAACTACTTGAAGGATTCGAAAAACAAGGAGCAACATTAACAGCTAAGCAAGCTGAAAGTCTAGTGAATCCTATTACAAAAAAAGTCATTAATATGAATGAAATAGGTACTAATAGCGCAAACGGAAATGCTCCCGTTTCTTTATTCCAGCCACTATGGATGGCAAGTCTTGCGAGTGCTGCTGTTATCTTTATCGCTGTTAGTAAATTATCGATTACTAATCGAAAAGAGAATTTATCCGCAAAATTGCTGCAAATTTTAATGGGTGCTATCGTCGCTCTTGTAGTGGGATTCGGATTAACTTGGCTAGCAGATGCTTTAGTCGGATTCCACATTCCACAATTTACAGATACAGCGCTATTTCTATCCATTACATCCTTTAGCTTTATTCTTATGATATCAGCTGTATTTTCACTATTAGGGCTGAAGGGATTGCCTATTTTTGTTCTAATGCTTTTCTTCGGTGCACCATTGCTTGCAATGGCTCCAGAAATGATGGCGCCATTTTATCACGATTGGGTTTATTCTTGGCTGCCAATGCGATTTATGATACAAGGTTTACGTGAATTGTTCTTCTTTGATAAAGGATTATCTTGGAATTCTCCTGTATCTACCCTTGTTTGGATTGGAGTAGTGAGCATGGTCGTCATACTAGCTTCATCATTAAGAATTCATTCAATAAAAGAGAAAACACAAAATCAAAAATTAGAAGCATAACATGCAACAAGCATTTTTGAAAGGCTTTTTTCTAAAATATTGTTGATTTATGAATAATGTTAATCCAATTGTAGATGTATATATTCAGTTATGCGAAGTTAAAAAAGGGATATTAAAGGGAGCATGTTGAATATTCAGTTTAAGTAGTCAAGTTCCTATTTGAAAGGGGTATTCATGTGTCTCAGTTACAGTCGTTAATTGATGAAATTCATTATTTTCGTATTCCAGTAAATGAATTGGAGAACTCTGTACGTTGGTATACCGAATGCTTAGGATTCACATTGCGGAATATGACAGAAGAATTAGCAGTATTCGAATTGAAATCTGGTCCATTATTAGTTCTAGTGAAAGCTGATAGCGATTCTCGTGGTCACTTCATTCGAAATGGACAATTGGAGTTTGCAGTTGGTTTCACTAGTCCTAATATCCAACGATTACGTGAAAGTCTTATTGAGCATGGGGATCGAAGTTGATGATATGAAAGAAGATAACGGACATTACTTTTTTCACTTCTTTGACCCAAGCGGGAACAAACTTCAGGCTCATTGGTAACATCTTGTTGAACTTCCACGGTACTATCTAGTTCAATTACCGCCTATACTGTTTCAGTAGGGCGGTTTTTGTTGGTCGAAAATTATTATTAAGTTTTAACATAGCCCCCAATATAGAACTATCTTTTAACTATGGTGTCTAAAAGAATCTACTTTTGTAAAGAGTTTGGTCTTTTTTTATATTGATAGGTAATAATTAAATAAAAGGACAAAATTGATCTATATAGTTATTTTTTGTTTCAGGTAAAATGAATAATAAATGATTTAATAAGGACTGTATATATGAATTGGAAGCCAGATAGAAATAAGATAAAACCAATATTTAAACAAATAGCAGAGTATATTGAAAATGGGATAACAGATGGTAGCTTTCCAGTGGACAAGCCGCTCCCATCTGAAAGAAACTTAGCTCAAGTATTGGGGGTAAATCGCAGTACCATTGTTTCGGCTTATGCTGAATTGGAGGCAAATGGGCTGGTGAACCGAAAAAAGGGAAGCGGAACCATTATCAGCAAGGATATTTGGGGACTTACAAAAAAGCGAATTCCAAGTTGGAATAAATATATTGAAGCGGGTACATTTCTACCGAATATTCCTGTTATGCAACGTATTAGGAAAGAAACAGAAGAAAATAAACTGATAAATCTTGCTAGCGGGGAATTATCCGCAGATCTATTCCCTAATGATTTTATACAGGAAACTTTAATGAATATGAAATTTAGCGGTTATTTAGGATATGATCATCCTTTAGGAAACTTAGATTTGCGCACGACCATAGGTGACCATGTTCGAAAGTACCGGAAGATAGAAACGAAACCTGAGTCCATCCTCATCACTTCTGGTGCACAGCAAGCAATTCATTTGATAATCCAGTGTTTGTTAAAGCCCGGAGATACGGTCGTGATAGAAAATCCATCGTATAGCTTTAGTCTTCCTATCTTTAAGACTGCTAGATTAAAAGTATTCCATCTATCAGTAGGGGAAATGGGAATGAACCCTTCTGATTTAATAGATATACATAAAAAACACCGAATCAAAATGATTTTTACCAATCCTATTTATCAAAATCCTACCGGGACGTCGATGCCTTATCATATAAGAAAGGAATTATTGGATATCTCCTCTGAATATGGAATACCTATAGTCGAAGATGACCCATATAGTTTGTTATCATTTACAGAAGATAATCCAGCAACATTAAAATCGATGGATGTGAATGGAAATGTGCTGTATGTTAGTTCCTTATCAAAAATTGCCGCACCTGGTTTGAGAATTGGCTGGATTAATGGGCCATCACCGGTGATAGAAAGATTAGCAGATGCAAAACAGCAGTTTGATTTTGGTCATTCGACCATTTCGCAATGGATTGGAAATCAATTTTTAAGCTCCAATTACATAGAGGAACATCTTCATTTATTGAAAAGCATTTTAGAGAATAGAAGTGATGCCATAATGAGTAATCTAAATCAATATTTTGGTGATGATATTGAATTTCAGAAACCATTGGGAGGAATCCATTTATGGTGTCGGTTTAAAAAAGAAATAAATGAGGATCTTCTTCTGGAAAATTCGATAAAAGAAGGAGTACTCTTTGCACCTGGTAGTACTTTAGGTACAGAAAAGCGTTGCATCCGTCTGACATATGCTAGAGGCAATGAAGAAACCATTCATCAAGGAGTGAAGCGTTTGTTTCTTGCTTACGAAAAAATAAAATAAAGTGGATGGCTAGATTAATGTATTATTGGATGGTCTCAATTGATGCACACACTATTATTATTATACTAGAGCAAGTTGATTTATAGGAAAAGAGCCTAGTCGAATGATAGTGGAGGTGGAACAACATGATGGTTGCCTACATTTTAGTTGCTATAGTAGGGGTTGTAGCGCTAGTAGGAACGTTAATGGTAGCTGGGAAAGCCGATGCTGACTATAGCACGGCTACTAAGGGGAATTTAACACGTATTCTATTAATGTATATAATTCTTGGCGTTATTGTAATTATAGGAGCAATAGTAGTGGTCGGTTATTTGATTTAATGTACGATTATCTTTTTACACTTTCTCAAACAGAGGCTGTATATTGCTCCTCTGTTTTTTTATTTTAGGAAAGGGATCGGTAGCTACAGCTGGAAACTTATGAGATGTTAAAAAAATGGTTCCAAGAGGTGAATCATCTTTTATTGAGGTAAATTATCCATTCTTTTTGGTAAGTAATTGAGTTTTGCCATTCGTGGAGTATGGTAGGTGGACATAGGTTCCTTTATTTGTGACAAAAGGGGTTATTTCACGATGTTTGCGGACAGACGTTCCGTTATTCGCAAAAAATCGCTGATTTTCGCGTGTTTTTTCGTGAATAACGGAACATGTGTCCGCTTAGCACTTAAATTAGGGTAATTTTATTAAAATAACGGATTCTCTGTCCTCTTAAGTTATAAAATAATGAATTGGACGAATTTTTTATTATTGTTTATTTGCGATAATTATATTATGTAAATTAAAAAAAGTATATATTTATATCAATAATTAGGTGGTAGCATCTTATGAAGAATATGGTTGTTTTTAGAATCCTATCATTCATTTGTGCATGCATGATATTGTTTATGATTTTAAGTTTAGATAAAAAATGAGTACGTAATATATTTTACAATCTCACACAGAAAGCCCATCTATCGACTGATAGATGGGCTTTTCTTTACGCTTGGCACGGGTGTAATCTCTAGTAATAGCGTAACTGTCACTTATCGACTATTCCACTGTCAATACTTCAAGTACTATCCGATGTATTAGCACACGGAATGGTATAAAGAACAAGAACATAATCTTGACTAATTTCGAAGGCTATATCATCCAACTTTACAGTGGCAGCTAAAAATACTCAACTTTGAATTTTCTAATACAAATTTTGTTTTCTACAAGTTTATTTTTCATAAAAAATTACCAATCTATCTATCATAATAGTTTTAATTTAATGAGGAGGAGTATTGCTATTGATTTTATTGAAATAGAAATATATTTCTGAAATTTCTTGAATTTTAACTTGAATTGAAGAATACGCTTTATTATAATAATAAAAAAAGTATATCCTTCATATTGTAAACAGGAGAAAATAAATGGATGAATTAAAGACTAAAGTTCAAAAGGAATATGGTAATTTTTCAAAAGGATTAAAGAAAGTTGCAAAGTTTTTCCTTTCCAATCCAGAAGCTTTTGCGATGAACTCCGGTGTTCAAGTTGGACAGATGATTAATGTTAGTGAAACAACCGTCATTCGGTTTTGTCATGCACTTGGATTTAATGGGTTCAGTTCTTTGCAAAAGAACGTACAAGACCAACTGTTAAATAAAAATAGTAGTCTTGGAGATTATCATTTAATGAAAAGTGAGATGGAAAAGGATCAGTATTTTGCGAAAAAAATGATGATGAAAGATGCTGAGTTAATTCTGCAAACTGCTGAAAAGCAAAATGTGCTAGATTTTACGAATGCAGTTGAACGTTTAGTTCAATCAGAAAGGATTCTTGTATCCGGTGTTCGTTCTTCGCATGCTATGGCTCACTGGTTTTCTTTTGCACTTGATTTAATTCGTGGAAATGTTAGATTGTTTCGTCCTGATACAGACGATATCGTTTTGCGAATTAGTGAAATGGATGAAAATAGTACGTTTGTTGCATTTTCATTTCATCGTTATGTATTAGAAACAATTAATATGGCTAAGGAGGCAAAGCGTCGAGGAGCATTTGTTATCGGTATTACTGATTCCGAAGTAGCCCCTATTCGAGAATATACAGATATTTCATTTACCGTACAGCTACCAGTTAAATCCACTTTGGATGTAACACCAGCAGTATTTTCGCTTATGAATGCTTTAATTGGAGGAGTTGCTGTAAAAAACTCAAATCAGTTTAAAAAGCGCACTAAGGCATACGAGGAACTAAATTTGCATCATTTCTTTGGAGAATAATTAGCAAAAGTGTGAAAACGTTATATGCTGTTAAATTTTTTTTTATAAACATTATCAAAATTGCTACTACATATTGTTGATCGTGTCCAGCTATTTTCTTTAATTTAAGAAATGAAAGTAGGTGTGAATGTTGATTGAAATTAAAAGACTAGTAGAAGTTGACGAGATAGAAACCATTCAGAAAGTTGAACAACAAGTATGGAATATGCCACCAACACCTATTCATCAAACGTATACGTCTTCCAAAAATGGTGGTATGGTTTTGGGAGCATACCAAAATGATAAATTAGTAGGCTTTCAATATAGTTTTCCAGGATTTAAGGATGGTAAAGCTTATTTATGCTCTCACATGCTTGGGATTTTACCTGAATACCGGAAAAGTGGATTAGGGGAGAAATTGAAATACGCCCAGAAAGAATGGGCACTTCAAATGGGCTATTCCTTAATTATATGGACATTCGATCCATTAGAAAGTATTAACGCATACTTGAACCTACATAAATTAAAGGGGATTGGCGCTACTTATTTAGAGAATCATTACGGAATGATGTCGGATTCCCTTAATAAAGGTCTTCCAACTGACAGGTTATTAGTAGAATGGTGGATTCGTAGTGATCATATTGAAACTAAGGATGAAGATATTGATATACAAGCTGCAACACCATCGATAGAAACAAGACTTGATAAGAATGAGTTTCCTTTTATAACTACAGTAAATGATTTTAAAAGGGACCAAAATATATTTCTAGTACCTATTCCAGAAAATTTTCAACAAATAAAAAGTCAGCAGCCTAATCTCGCTACTGAATGGCGTTATAAAACGAGGAAATGGTTTCAGGAATTATGTCAACATGGTTATGTTGCTATCGATGTTAAACGGAACACTAAAGAACGTGTGAGTTATTATGTATTTAAAAAACGGAGTAATCTTGCACTATAACGAAAAGTGATAAATTAAAGGTTTAATAAAAAAGTGAAGGGGGATTTTTTATGTCTATTTATCTGAATAGTCCGATAGTTGACGGGCATTTTGATTTGTTAATGGATGTGCAGATACAACGCGAAAAAGGTCGGACAAAAATAATAGAAACGGATTACTATTCGCGATTTATAGAAGGAGGCGTGAATGTTATTATTGCGTCTCTATTTATAGATAATAGCTTTTTACCAGAAATGGCTCTTCGAAAAGCATTAAGTCAAATTAGTGCTCTTTATGAGGAGGTTAATGAATCACCTGATAAATTGATGATCTGCTATAACGGAAATGATATGCAAATCGCTAAAGATTCAGGAAAAGTAGGTTTCTTGCTGTCCATTGAAGGTGCTGAACCACTTGGGACAGATCTTAGTTTATTACGAGTATTTTTTGAATTAGGAGTTAGGAATCTAGGGTTAGTCTGGAGTCGGAGGAATGCAGTTGGAGATGGGAGTTTTTTTCATCCAGTTCGTGAAGGAAGAAAAGGAGGAATCACAAGCTTTGGCGTCAATCTTATTGAGGAAGCAGAAAGGCTCGGTATAACAATAGATGTTTCTCACTTAAATGATGAAGGCTTTTGGGATGTGGTGGATATTTGTCAAAAACCTTTTATTGCTTCCCATTCAAATGCTCGTGTACTTTGTTCAACCATGCGAAACTTAACAGATGAACAGATAAAAGCCATTGCTGCCAAACATGGTGTTATTGGAGTCAACGCTGCTAGCATTCTTGTAGGTGACCAAGATGCCAACAGCCACATCGAACAGCTTATAAATCATATAGATTATCTTGTTGAACTAGCAGGGATAGACCACGTAGGTATTGGGTTGGATCTTTGTAATGATTTTCTGAAATACCTCTCGTCAGAGGACTTATCAAGTATGCCACGCAAGCCATTCGATGTGATTGCAGGGCATCAACAAATCCCTCAGTTTATCGAAAAATTGATAAAAAAGGGTTATAAGGAAAATGAAATAGCAGCAATCTTAGGTGGGAATTTTCAAAGAATATTTTAGAAGTTATCCTAATCAATCTATTTTACAAAAATGAGATATAAGTAGGAGGCATGATGATGATTAATAGTCCGATTACAATTCGAGAAATCACTCTACATCGATTAGTTATGAGATTAAACGATCCATTTACAACTAGTTTTGGTACTTTCCAAGAAAAAGAATTTTTTATAGTCGAATTAGAGGATGAAGCTGGTTGTATTGGATTTGGGGAATCTGCAGCATTTTCGAGTCCCTGGTATAACGAAGAAACGGTAAAAACGAATGAACATATTATGGAGGATTTCTTGATCCCGTTACTATTAAAAGCACCACTACATCATCCAGATGAAGTTTCGAAACGATTTGAATCGATTAGAAAGAATAACATGGCAAAATCGGCATTAGAAGGAGCGGTGTGGGATATATTTGCAAAGCGCCAAAATGTTCCGCTTTATACAGCTCTTGGAGGATTAAAAAATCAAATTGATGTTGGAATTAGTATCGGGATTCAGCCAACGGTTAAAGAGCTACTTCGTGAAGTTGACCGCTATGTTAATGAAGGATACAAGAGAATAAAGATAAAGATTAAGCCGGGATCTGATTATGACATGTTAAAGGAAGTAAGAAAACAATTCCCTGATGTATTGATGATGGCAGACGCAAATTCCGCTTACACTTTGCGCGACATTGATGCGTTAAAAAAGCTTGATGAGTTAAATTTAATGATGATTGAGCAACCCCTTAATCATGATGATATCGTGGATCATTCTAAACTTCAGTCACAACTATGTACTCCAATTTGTTTGGATGAGAGCATTCATTCATTAGATGATGCTAGAAAAGCTGTAGAATTAGGTAGTTGTAAAATTATTAATATAAAAATTGCACGTGTTGGTGGACTTACTGAGTCAAAGAAAATTCATGACTATTGTGCTGAACAAGGTATTTCTGTTTGGTGTGGCGGGATGCTCGAGTCAGGGGTTGGACGCGCACATAATATTGCCATCACAACGTTGAATCAATTTAACTTGCCCGGCGATACAGCTGCTTCCTCAAGGTATTGGAGAAAGGATATTATTGAACCTGAAGTTACTGTGGACAATGGTGTTATACATGTTTCGCAAAAACCAGGTATTGGCTATGAGATCAATCGCGGTGCTTTGGAATCATATCGTGTAGATAAAAAAGTATATACAAAAGATAAATGAGGGATAAAAGTAAATAATTAAACGGAATATTACCCAATTTATTTCAAGAATCAAAATGATAAATACTATTGATTAAAAATTCCGAATAGTAGTATAATAATCAAAAATGGATATTCTTTATTTTTTAAAAACTGAAGGATTACCTTTTTTAGAAAATATTATCGGTATTGAAATTAGATAACATATAGCTTTATCTTACAAATGTTCGAACTTCTGAGAGTTTAACCATCTATTCTCACCATCATGATCAATCAACCATCCACGTTCTATTCATTATCCAATATAACTATAAACAACCAAGTCACCAATGTTGAAATACATTTAAATATAGAAAAAGATGTTCTTCCTTGTAGTTGAGTCCATTTTTTAAAATTACTATTTAATTATTTTAAATGGAGGGTGATTAAATGAGCAATAAAACCATTACAAACAGTTTTGAAGAATACTGTAACAAAATCGTGAATAAGTATCAAATTCCTGGCTTTTCCATTGGACTAGCAAAAGACGGTGAATTATTTTATGAAGGAGGATTCGGCTTCCGTGATAACGAAAATGAATTGCCTTTGTCATCAGAGACAGTATTTGGAATTGGTTCGGTTACAAAATCCTTTACATGTGTAGCTATTCTACAACTTCAAGAGGCTGGGAAACTATCAGTCCATGACTTTGTTATTAAATATTTACCTGAATTGAAAACCAATAATGAAGAGTATACGAAACAAATGACCATCCATCATTTTATGACACATACAGCAGGCTTTCCGCCATTACCTACACTATATGGAGCACTTAGTAAAAGCATGGACGAAGATCCGAAGTTTGAAGATGGAAATAAAGAGGATAACACTCCTAAACTACCTTATATTGGTACATACGAGGAGTTAATGGAAGCCATTGGGAACGGAGAATACACATTATTAGGCGCACCTGGATCAGAGTTTAGCTACTCCAATGATTGTTTTGCCCTTTTGGGAGCCATCATCGAGAGAGTAAGTGGTGTTCCATATGAACAATACATGAAGGAATATATATTAGAACCTGCAGGGATGCATCGTACAGTCTTTCATTTAGAGGAATTAAACGGCCATGAGGATGCTGCCATTTTATATAATTCCAGAGAGAAGGATGGTGAGACTATCGTTTTTCAGTCCGATAACCCATGGGATGCTCCGTCAATGCGCGCAGCCGGATTTTTAAAGTCAACAGTTAACGATATGCTGATATATGCAGAAATCTTTCGTAATCGCGGAAAAGTAGGAGATGCTCAAATAATATCGCCAGAAAGTGTTGAATTAATGATGACACCATATGTTCAATGCGGTTATGAAAGATATTACGGATATGGAATGGCAATTGTACCGGACTACTTTGGATATAAACTTGTTGAACATGGAGGTTCTATTAAAGGAGTAGCCGCTCAATTAAATATCATTCCTGAAATAGGCTTAACGGGAATTTCCTTTGCCAACTTAGCAGGTGTTCCATCTACTAAACTACTTTTTAGCGCATTTGCTGATTACCTAGGAAAACCTGTTGAAGCAACACATATACAGGTGGAGGAATGTAAATTAACGGTGGATGAATTAAAAATATTTGAAGGAGAATTTGTTTCTGGTGAAGGAGTAAAACTTGAATTTTATGTAAAAGATGAAATGCTTCAAATTACTGCTGAAGGAATGATTCAAGCAATTTTAAAACCAATTGGAAATGATTGGTTTATCCTTAAAATGAAAGAGGAAGTGTATTCAATACGATTTGTAAGAGACGAAGAAGGCATGATTATACGTGTTGCGTTTGGATCAAGACAAATTCCAAAGGTTAGTTAAGGGGGGGAAGTATAGTGATTAGATTAAGTACAAGAAAAATATTTTCAATATTTATAATTATCATGTTATTTGGGTTTTTAATGCCTGCATGTAGCTCCGATAAATCGACATCTATAAATCAGAAAGAGGATACAACAAGTGAATCTGCATCACCGCAACCAGGTGGAACAATCACAATTGGAGTTTCACAGGAACCCGATACACTTGATATTCATAAAACAGGGATGAGTGTTGCTGATGATATAGACGGTAGAATTGGAGGAACATTATTAGCAGTGGATCCCGACACAATGGAATTGAAGCCTAATCTTGCAGAAAGCTACAATGTTTCAGATGACGGTAAGACCCTTACTTTCAAAATTCGCCAAGGTGTGACGTTCCAAAATGGAACCCCATTAACTGCAAAGTCTTTCAAAGAAACGTTTGATCGAATCATGAATCCAGCAACAGGTGCAACGGTTGCTGCCAACTTTGTAGCTGGAGTTAAATCTGTAACAACACCAGATGACCAAACATTAGTCATTGAGCTAAAGGAACCTTTTGCGCCGTTCCTAAGCAATTTGACAACGGGATATATGCAGCCTTTATCCTTATCGGCTATTAACAAATCTGGAAATGATTATGGACGTCATCCTGTAGGTGTTGGTCCATGGAAATTTGCTGATTGGGTAACAGGACAATCCATTACTTTAACGAGAAATGATGCTTATAACTGGCCACCATCCTTTTTTAAAAATCAGGAAAAGGCTTATCCGGATAAATTAGTCTACAAATTCATTACGGACCCGCAGACAATGCTCGCAGCTCTTGATAGTGGTTCAATTGATATATTAGCGCAAGCAAATCCAAAAGATGCCAAGAGATATCGTGATAAAGATCAATTTAAAGTACTTGAAACAGATCAACAAGGACTAGGTTTATTTCTAGAAATGAACCTTGAAAAGGATCTAATTAAGGATGTCAATGTTAGAAAGGCTATAAACTTAGCAATAAACAAGGATGCCATTATTAAGGCTGTTATTGATGGCGAAGGAGAGCCAGCATATAGCCCACTACCACCTACTATTTTTGGGTATGATCCAAATGTTAAGAACTATGGATACAAATACGACAAAGACCAAGCTATAAAACTACTAAAGGATTCTGGATGGACTAAAAATAGTAAAGGGATAATGGAGAAGGATGGCAAGCCTTTGCAGTTTAACCTATCCATCTATGCAACCCAAAGTCAAGCAGCTCAAATCGTACAGGCAATGTTAAAGGAAATTGGAATTGATATAAAGATTCAATCAATGGAACCGGCAACATTAATAGAAAAAGCAACAAAAGGAGAATACGATCTCGCTTTCTTGAGTTATTCTTACAATGATCCTGACATTCTCTATTTGTTGTTCCATTCTAGTCAAATCGGTGGGTTAAACCATGATCGCGTACAGAATCCTGATCTAGATGCTCTTTTGGAAAAGGGCAGAACGACGATGGATACGGAGGAAAGAAAGAAGATTTATGCTGATGTTCAAAAAATTATCGTAGATGAAGCTTATTGGGCGCCAATCTACTCAGGAAAGATCTTCTATATTGTGAATAAGAGGGTTCATGATGTGAAGTTAACACCTAATGGTTTACTTGTTCATGATGGTTGGGTGAGTAAGTAATGACACAGTATATCATTACTAGAATCGTTTCGGGCATTGTGGTAACGATTGGAATTTCCATCTTTTCATTTTTGCTTATTCACTTAATTCCAGGAGATCCAGTGAAAATCATCCTAGGTATTAACGCTTCTCCTGAAGAAGTGGAAAAGCTGACACACCATTTGGGGCTAGATCGGCCCCTTTTGGTACAGTATACAGAATATATTTCCAATGTTTTACACGGTGATTTTGGGACCTCTTTAAAGTCGGGCAGGCCGGTACTAACGGAAATTATGGAACGATTTCCGCAAACGTTGAAGCTAGCTGCTTTTGGGATGTCTATTGCAATAATCATTGGTATTGCTTTTGGGATTTTAGCAGCTAAATTTAAGGATACATTTATTGATACGTTATGTACTGGACTAGCAACATTAGGCGTCTCTATACCTAGTTTTTGGTTAGGGATATTACTAATTATGGTTTTCTCAGTGAAATTGAACTGGTTTCCTATTGCAAATGGGACTGGGCTGAAAGATATCATTCTTCCAGGTTTAACACTAGGAGTCGTACTATCTACATTAATCAGTCGGCTAACAAGAAATGGTATGGTAGAGGTTCTTTCGAATGATTATATTCGAACAGCAAGATCCAAGGGACTCGAGGAACGACTTATTCTATTTCGGCATGCATTTAGGAATGTACTCATTCCAATCGTTACCCTTGTAGGGCTTCAACTTGCATCACTGCTTGGGGGAACTGTCATTATTGAACAAGTTTTTAATTGGCCAGGGTTAGGAACATTAGCAATTGGAGCCATCATGTCAAGGGATTTCCCGATGATCCAAGGAACGATTTTATTCATGGGTGTCGCTTATGTCGTTATCAATATATTGGTAGATATCTTATATAGTATTATTGATCCTCGTGTGGAATTGACTTCAAACGCTGATAATTAAACGGTAGATACTTCGGAGAAATTACTCAAAATGAAAACAAAGTGGTTATTAGTTGTGATTCGTACAACTTTTAATAAGGTTTTTAAAATTTTTTTGAATGGGGAGAGAATGAGCGATGAACAAAGAAGTCATGAAAAATAATTTTGAAGAGTACTGTAACGAAGTAGTAGAGAAATATCTTGTTCCAGGTTTTTCTATCGGTCTAGCAAAAGATGGTGAATTGCTTTATGAAAAAGGTTTTGGGTTTAGAAATACTGAAAAAGAATTACCGTTGTCAGCTGACACCGTTTTTGGAATCGGTTCAGTTACAAAATCCTTTACATGTGTTGCGATTCTTCAGCTACAAGAAGCAGGGAAACTGTCCGTCCAAGATCGGGTTCTTAAATATATTCCAGAGTTAAAAACAAATAACGACGAGTATACAAAACAAATGACACTTCATCATTTTATGACCCATTCAGCAGGATTCCCGCCATTGTCTTCATTATATGGTGCATTGAGGAGAAGTATGGAAAATGACCCCAAATTTGATGATGAGAAACAAGAAAATGGAGAATCTAAACTTCCGTATATTGAAACATATGATCAGTTAATAGATCATATTGCAAAAGAAGAATATACATTCCTTGGGGCTCCTGGCAGCGAATTTAGTTATTCAAATGATTGTTTTGCACTGTTAGGCCTTGTTATCGAAAGAGTGAGCGGAGTAACGTATGAACAATACATTAAGGAATATATTTTAGAACCGGCGGGAATGCATAACAGCGTATTCCATCTTGAAGAATTGAATGAGCACGACGATGTCGCTATTTTATATAATTCTAGGAAAAAAGATGACGAAACGATTGTATATGAGTCGAACAATCCGTGGGATGCCCCTCCGATGCGAGCAGCAGGATTCTTGAAATCTACTGTAAACGATATGCTGAAATATGCAGAAATCTTCCGCAATTCCGGAAAGGTTGGGGACGCTCAAATATTAACATCTGAAAGTGTTGAATTAATGACAACCCCATACATCCAATGTGAATATGGAAGATACTATGGATACGGGGTTATGATCACCCCAGACTATTTCGGCTATAAACTTGTTGATCATGGGGGTTCCGTTAAAGGTGTAGCGGCACAATTAAATATTATCCCTGAAATAGGACTAACAGGCTTCTCTGTTTCTAATTTAGGAGGAGTACCGTCCACAAAGTTATTGTTCAGTGCCTTTGCGGATTTCCTTGGAAAATCAGTCAAAGAATCTCACTTGAATGTTAAAGAAATGAACCTATCAGAAGAAACTTTAAAGGAATATGAAGGTGAATTTATATCAAGTGAAGGAGCAAAAATGTCCTTTCAAGTTGAGAATGGAGAACTTTATCTCGATTCTGAAGGGATGGATAAAACTGCAATCCAATCTATCGATGAAGATTGGTTTTTAGTAAATATGAGGGAGGGGGAATATACACTTCAATTTAGGAGAGACGAACAAGGCAATATCATTCGTGCTGCATTCGGGTTTAGACAAGTTCCTAAAGTGCAGTAAAGTAAACTACTAAAGATTAGTTTATGTAAGTAATACGATTAAAAGATGCTTTCGCAAACCATTTGGGGCTTTTTTAGCCCCTTTTAGTTCATCATCATTTATTAGTTGCACAGTCTATTAATAGCTTTACATATCCTCATGTCGAATTGAATGTAAGAGGTGAAAGTTTAATGGAAAAATTGGGTGAAGGCTACAATACCATACAAGTTCCCTCTATTCGGGAAGCCCCTTTAAATTTGAAATTTGCCGCCTTTCGTAAAGTCATGGGCTATAAACGGGCAAAGGTTTGTTTATTTTTCCTATTTTTGATAATTGCGATTGGGATATTTGCCCCATTAATTGCCCCATATAGTCCTGAAAAACCTTTTTATGATGCGTTACTGCAACCTCCAAGCAAAGCACATATATTAGGAACGGATGATATCGGAAGGGATGTTTTCTCACGTCTTGTTTACGGGGTCAGGATTACCTTAACAGTTTCTACTTTAGCACTTGTAATTACACTTGTTGCTGGAACATTTATCGGCCTAGTAAGTGCTTATATTGGTGGTTGGGTTGATAACGTGTTGATGCGAATTATGGATATTTTGCTCGCATTACCGAGTATTATCCTGGCGCTAGCGATTGTGGCCGTCTTAGGGCCAAGTTTAACAAATGCGATGATTGCGGTTGGTATAGCCTCCATACCAGGTTTTGCTAGATTAATAAGGGGAGCTACTTTATCCATAAAATCATCGGGATTTGTGGAAGCTAGTCGATCAATTGGAAGCTCACATAGTTATATACTTCGCAGGCAGCTTTTACCTAATATATCTGGAATATTGCTAGTATACACGACACTATTCATTGGCGTTGCGATTTTAGATACCGCAGGACTTAGCTTTATTGGATTAGGTGCTCAGCCACCTACACCTGAATGGGGTACGATGCTAAGTGAAGGTAAGCAATACATTTATGATGCTTGGTGGTTAGCCACATTTCCTGGATTAGCTATTACGTCTGTCGTTTTTTCAGTCAATTTTTTAGGAGATGTATTGAGAGATGTTTTTGACCCGAAATCGGCGAGTTAAAGGTTAAGGAGGTGTGAATGTAAATGGAAAATGTACTAGAGGTAAAAGGGCTTACAACCCAATTTAAAAGTAAAAATGGACCCATTACTGTCGTTGATAAAGTAGATTTTACGGTTAGAAAAGGGGAGGTCATGGGGATTGTTGGCGAGTCAGGCTGCGGGAAAAGTGTCACATCCTTATCTATTCTCCAATTGCTTGATAAAAAAGGGGAGATTTCAAACGGGGAGATACGCTTTAATGATATCAATCTTTTAAATAAACGAGAGAAGGAAATGAGAAAAATTAGAGGAAAAGAAATTTCAATGATTTTTCAAGATCCGATGACCTCGCTTAATCCAGTTATAACTATAGGAAAACAAATAGGCGAGACAATTCAGAAGCATGAAGGAATAAGTGGCCTGAAAATGAAGGAAAAAGTAATTCGTCTCCTGCAACTTGTTGGGATCCCGAGAGCGGGGGAAATCTATCACGAATACCCCCATCGTTTATCAGGCGGAATGAAACAGCGTGTCATGATTGCCATTGCCATTGCATGTAATCCTTCTTTATTAATCGCTGACGAGCCAACTACCGCACTTGATGTCACGATTCAAGCACAGATACTTGATTTACTTAAATCCTTGAAGAATGAATTAGATATGTCAATATTACTCATTACACATGATCTCGGTGTCATCGCAGAAATGTGTGATCGAGTAGTGGTCATGTATGCAGGACAAGTGGTGGAAACAACCAATACTAGAACCCTTCTTCGAAATCCTAGGCATCCATATACAACGGGTTTGATCCAATCAACACCTAACCAATCTAAAGGTAATAGACGGCTTAAATCGATTCCAGGTCAAGTTCCAACCCCAGATCAATATCAAATTGGTTGTCGGTTTGCAGACCGTTGTCCACAGGCCATGGAGATTTGTAGACGTGAAAATCCACCGCTTATAGAGATTGATGATCAGACCTCTTGTCGATGCTGGTTGTTCCAGAGTAAGGAGGAGATTATATGAAGGCACCATTACTAGAAGTGAAAGATTTAAAAAAGCGATTTTCGGCAAAAAAGTCTTGGTTTCAAGCAAGACGATATGTCCATGCTGTTAACGGAATAAGCCTAGAGCTCCATGAAAGGGAAACGATTGGAATTGTTGGAGAATCGGGCTGTGGAAAATCTACAACAGGTCGGTGTGTTTTACGTCTTATTGAGCCGACAAGTGGTGAAATCAAATTTCAGGGGATAGACATTACAAAGCTAAACAAGAGCGACATGAATAAGCTACGGAAAGATGTCCAAATGGTATTCCAGGATCCAATGGCTTCCATGAACCCCAAACTAACCGTTCGTGAGATTCTCTCAGAGCCGTTAATTGCTCATAAAGTTCCATCCAAAGAACGTGACCGTTTATTAGAAGACACAATGGAATTAGTTGGTTTATCTAAAAAACATTTATTAAGATTTCCTCATGAATTTTCTGGAGGACAAAGACAGCGGATCGGAATTGCAAGAGCTATTATACTCAAACCGAAAATCCTTATTCTTGACGAGCCTGTTTCAGCATTAGATGTTTCCGTCCAATCGCAAATCCTAAATTTATTACAGGACTTACAGGAAGATTTAGGTCTTTCTTATATTTTTATTTCTCATGATTTAGGAGTTGTGGAACATATTGCTCACCGTGTTGGAGTAATGTACTTAGGTGAAATAGTGGAAATAGCCGATAAAGAGAAATTATTCGAGAAACCCTTGCATCCGTACACTCAAGCTCTAATTTCAGCTATTCCAAAAAACGATCCTGATGAAGAGAAAGAACGCATTATTCTTACTGGTGAATTGCCATCACCATCCAATCCTCCAAATGGTTGTATGTTTCATCCACGTTGTATACATGCAACGGAAACTTGTCGAACGACGAAACCTAAGATGAAAGAGGTTCAAGGACGAAGTATAGGATGTCATTTATATTAATGGATTCTCATGAAAGGGAGAGGTAAATATGAGTAAAAGGACAACGGTACCAGAAGATATTTATCAATTTGAATGGCCAAGCGGTCCTTCCGTTTCCCCTGATGGACAATTTGTTGTATACGAAAAAACGGTCGCATGCGCTCATGAAAATGATTATGAAACACATTTGTATTTGTCAGATATCCATTCGCAGTCAAGAAGAAAGCTAACATCCTCTGGAACCAGCAATCGTAATCCAGTCTGGTCACCAAATGGAAAAACGATTGCTTTTTTATCCAATCGTTCATACAACACACAGGTCTGGCTGCACTCTTTAGAAGGAGGCGAGGCTCGTTGTTTAACCAGGTTCAGACATGGAATAAGCTCCATTGTATGGTCCCCTGATGGTGAAAAAATCTATGGTCTTGTACCTGTCGCGTTGGGAAAAGATGTGGAAGTCTTTTCAGAAACCATTTCTATTGAAGAGGCTAAAGATGTAATAGGTCAAGAGCACAGAGAATGGCTGGAAGGATCTAAGACTTACAAAAGTATATATTATAAAAACGATGGTGGCGGCTTACAAATCCCTTTTGTTCGTCAAATAATCGGAATTGATGTTACCACAGGTGAATTCCTTCAATTAACAAACGGAACAAATGATGTAACTGAATTGGATGTTTCTTCTGACGGTAATACCATTGCCTTTATTACGTGCAGGGAAGATGAAAACCCACTTTTTGGCGGACAAATCTACCAAGTATCTACTTCTGGTGGCAATGTTGAAATGTTATACGATAATGCCAAAGTGAGTTCACCATCTTTTTCCCCTGATGGAAAGTGGCTAGCTTTTTTTGCTTATCGTGCTAATCATAATCAATTATTCATCATGCCTGTAAATGGCGGTGAAGCAAGATGTGTTAGTCAACACTATCCTGATACCCTTAGTGATATGATCTTTACTGACATGCGGTACATAAGATATTCCCTCCGCCCTCAATGGTCAAACAATAGTAAGCATGTCTTCGCACTTGGTACACGAAATGGCCGTAATGAAATTGTCAGGTTTTCAATCGCTGAACCTTTGATAAAAGCATCAGTTGTAATAGGTGGTGACCGGACTATTTTTCACTTTTCATACGATGGGGAGCGAACGTTTGCGTTTGCATATTCGAGCGTTAATCATCCAGGAAAGGTTGCAGCAGTTAAAGTTGTTAATGACAGTGGAACCGAGATTGAAACCCGAAAACCAAATGAGGATTTTTCACATCAGAAAATGCTATTCTTTCCTGATCATGAAGTTCGACTGGATGATTGCAATGACCAATTATTATCAGAACTTATCGTAAGTATTCCTGAAGTCTTTTCGTTTCAGTCGAAAGATGATTGGAAAATTCAAGGATTCGTCCTTAAACCCGTTCATTTTGATCCAGACAAAAAATATCCAGTTCTATTAGATATTCACGGAGGTCCACACTCTACTTTTGGGTTTAGTTATTTTCACCAGATGCAAGTTTTTGCGGCACAAGGATTTGCCGTTGTCTATATTAATCCGCGTGGTAGTTCAGGATTTGGTGAGGAATTTACTAACGCAGTATGTGGCGATTATGGCGGTAAGGATATGGCGGATATTTTGAATGGATTAGATGTAGCGATTAATCAATTTGATTTCCTAGATAAAAAACAAGTAGCTGTTAATGGTATCAGTTACGGTGGATTCATGGTAAATTGGTTAGTTACCCATACTAACCGTTTTATTGCTGCGGTATCGGAGGGCAGTATTTCCAATTGGATTTCAATGGATGGAACAAGCGATATTTCTCCGACTTTTATAAAGCAAGAGTTTTTAGGTAAAACAGATTTTGAAACTCTTTGGAAATTCTCTCCGCTCGCATATGTGGATAATGTTAAAACACCACTAATGCTTCTTCATAATGAGGATGATTTGAGATGTCCAATCGAACAGGCTGAGCAGTTCTATTCGCATATTAAACGACGCGGGGGAGAAGTTGAATTTGTTCGTATTCCCGATTCTAGTCATGGTTTGCTGCAATATGGAAAGCCTAGTTTAAGGATTGCACGATTACAATCAATGCTAAACTTTGTAAAGACTCATCAAAAAGATTATGCAACTATGGGAGGAATGTAATGATTGAAGAGATACATTCATGGGTTTCAGAACATGAAGAAGTAATCAAAAAAACCTATCATTTTTTACATGCTAATGCTGAGGTGAGTTGGAAGGAGTTTAAGACAACTACATTTCTGTGTACACAGTTAAAGGAGTTAGGAATCCATTACGAAACGTTTCAAGATCATACGGGTGTTGTCGGTTATTGGGGGAATAAAGGGGATGGCCCGACCATTGGGATAAGAGCGGACATCGATGCATTGTGGCAGCTTGTCGATGGTGGATGGAAAGCCAACCACTCTTGTGGTCATGATGCACATATGACAATGGTTCTTTATGCGATAGCTAGTTTAAAAGAAGTTGGCTTCCAACCAAAAGGATTAATCAAAATTATTTTTCAACCTGCGGAGGAATCTGGGAAAGGAGCACAAGCAATTATTCAATCAGGAGTCATTGATGATCTCGATTATTTGCTTGGAATCCATGTACGACCTATGCAAGAGTTAAATTATGGTCAGGCAGCCCCAGCCATTTATCATGGAGCTACCACTCTATTAAAAGGAAGTATCAAAGGTGTTCAGTCCCATGGGTCGAGGCCGGATCTTGGGATAAATGTAGTGGATTCCCTTAGTGCGATTATTCATGCCGTTAACTCAGTGAAGATTGATCCAACCGTTTCAGCTTCAGCAAAAGTAACAATGGTAAAAGCAGGTGGAGACAATCTGAACATAATTCCTGATTACGCAGAATTTGGAATTGATGTACGTGCAGAACAGAATGTTGTGATGGAACAGCTTTTAAAAGATATTAGGCATGCAGTTTTAACTGCGGGATCCGTGAACAAATCCGAAGTAAATTTAGAACCTCTTGCTTCAATGGTCGCCGCTGAAAAAAGTTCGGAGCTAGAAGAAATTGTTAAAGAAGCTATAATTGCTGTTCTTGGTGAAAATGGCTTTTCACCAGGTATCATATCTCCAGGGGGGGAAGATTTTCATTTTTATAAATCATCATTCCCACACCTAGAAGCAACAATGATTGGATTAGGGACTGGATTATCCCCAAGTTTGCATCATCCTAAAATGACTTTTAACTTAGATTCACTATTAATTGGTGTAAAGATTCTAAGTGCTGCACTTATAAAAATGGGAAATGTAAGAGGTTCACAAAAGTAACTGAAAAGGTTGTCTCCTTTCTTAATTCATATACCAGCTAACTACATTCATTGTCAAAAAGAGAAATACAGCTGGGGGTTCATTTTCCTTGGAGCGAATATCGATGCCATTTCAACCATTGTACGATTTGGAATTGATGAGGATTTTGCAGTTGATTAAAATGCGGACCGGGTATGATCGAAGGTAAGTAATGTTGTAAATAATGAAGCTGTGCTTAATCTTTGTGGTGGGATAAAGATTGATAGGATTTGGAAATCGGATTATAATCTGTGCTCAAGAGAGAGTTAAGAAATAAGAGGACGGTTCCTGATATTGTTTCTTTTTGGAAAGAGGAAGAAAGGTGCCGTTAGAACTAATTCATTAAGTTATAACATATGGAAGTCGTTGCAATAGTAAATGCAGCCAATACAGCAATGCAAATATGCGGCGGAGTTTTCAGTGTGTAATTGGGGAGAAGGAAATACCTTCACCTGAATATCCAATAATAATGTTATGTAAACTAATAGTGCCAGTTCTAAAAAAAATACATTCCATTGTTGAACCGAACTATCAACTTACTACTGCATGGTAGTAAAATCTATTTTTTGTTCTCCTCCTAAGTTAATTATATCATATAAAAAATGGTTAAAATAGACTGTTTATTCCCATTTACTACTGCTAAAATCAGAAGAATATTAATGTGGAGGAGAGATACAGAATGACTTCTTTGGTTCTCGGTTTTCAGGAAATAGAAAAAACGCAGCTTTTTCTTGTTGGCGGAAAAGGGTTACATTTAGGGGAATTATCAAGAATCCAAGGAATACAAGTACCAGAAGGATTTTGTATTACGACAGTGGGATATCAGAAAGCTATCGAACAAAACGAAACGTTTCATGATTTGTTGAATCAACTAGCAACGCTAAAAGTAGAGGAACGTGATCAAATTGGTGAAATTAGCAGGAAGATTCGACAAATTATTATGGAAGCAGAAATTCCTACCGATGTCGTAAAAGCAGTTACTGACTATCTCTCCCAGTTTGGTGAGGAACAAGCATATGCCGTGCGTTCTAGTGCGACCGCTGAAGATTTGCAACATGCCTCTTTTGCTGGACAACAAGATACCTATCTAAACATCAAAGGAGAAGCTGCTATTTTACAGCATATTAGTATGTGCTGGGCTTCTCTATTTACTGATCGTGCAGTGATTTATCGTATGCAAAACGAATTTGACCACAGACAAGTTTATTTGTCCGTTATCGTTCAAAAGATGATATTTCCACAGGCTTCTGGGACTTTATTTACCGCTGATCCGATTACCTCTAATCGAAAGGTACTATCAATCGACGCCAGTTTTGGACTTGGTGAAGCACTAGTATCGGGCTTGGTAACTCCTGATTGTTATAAAGTACAGGATGGAAAAATCATCGAGAAGATGATCGCAACCAAAAAATTGGCTATTTATGGACGAAAGGAAGGCGGAACAGAGTCAAAGCAGATCGCTCCATATCAGCAAAAGATTCAAACACTTTCAGAACTACAAATTTTACAACTGGAACGCATTGGCAGACAGATCGAAGCTTATTTCGGGCAGCCACAAGATATCGAATGGTGTTTGGTGGATGATACATTTCATATTGTTCAGAGTCGTCCAATTACAACTTTATACCCCATCCCTGAATCGAATGATCAAGAAAATCACGTTTACTTATCTGTCGGACATCAACAAATGATGACTGATCCTATGAAACCACTAGGATTATCATTTTATCTATTAACGACTCCTGCACCAATGCGAGTGGCGGGCGGAAGGTTGTTTGCTGATGCCACACATCATCTCGCTTCACCCTCCAGACAAAAAAACTTTTTAAATCTAATGGAACAACACGAACCTCTTACCAAAGAAGCATTAACGACCATAGTAGAGCGAGAAAAATTTATAAAAATGTTACCAGAAGATGATAAAGTGCAAAGCTCCAATCCAGTCAATAATGGTAAGTCAGAGGACTTTTTAACAGAAATCAAAAACGATCCTACTATCGTTCTAGAGTTAATTAAGAGTAGTCAAACATCAATAGATGAATTAAAACGAAACATCGAAACGAAATCAGGAGCTGAGTTACTTCATTTCATTCAAGAAGATATCAAACAATTAAAGAAAATTCTATTTAACCCAAACAGTTCTGCTGTGATAAGGATAGGTATGAATGCTGCATCATGGATCAATGAAAAAATGAACCAGTGGTTAGGCGAAATTAACGTAGCAGATGCGCTTTCTCAATCGGTACCAAACAATATCACTTCGGAAATGGGTTTGGAGCTAATGGATGTTGCAGATGTCATTCGTCCATTTCCAGAAATAATTGCGTATTTACAACATGTAAAAGATGACAGCTTTTTGGAAGAACTCGTAAAGTTTGATGGTGGGAAGGAAGTCCAAGATGCTATCCATACTTACCTTAGCAAATATGGAATGCGATGTGCTGGGGAGATCGATATTACTAAAACCCGATGGATTGAAAAGCCAGTTACACTTGTCCCGATGATTCTCAGTAATATCAAAAACTTTGAGCCTGATGCCAGCCAGCGGAAATTTGAGCAAGGGAAGCGTGTTGCTTTAGAAAAAGAACAAGAATTATTAAAACGACTGAAACAATTACCGGATGGTGAACAAAAGGCTGAAGAAACAAAACAAATGATTAACCTAATCCGAGATTTCAGTGGATATAGGGAGTATCCGAAATATGGAATGATTAGCCGCTACTTCGTATATAAACAGGCTTTGCTGAAAGAAGCGGAACAACTCATTCAAGCCAATATTATTCAGGAAGCAGAAGATATATACTATCTCAGCTTTGAAGAACTTCATGAAGTCGTACGTACAAATAAACTGGATTACGAGATTATTAACAAGCGAAAAGACGAATATAAATTATATGAAAAACTAACTCCTCCACGTGTCATCACTTCTGATGGTGAAATCATTGTTGGTAAGTACAAACGAGAAAATCTCCCAACAGAAGCCATTGTAGGTCTACCTGTTTCTTCCGGAGTAAAAGAGGGAAGAGCACGTGTCATCCTAAACATGGAAGATGCTGATTTGGAAGATGGAGATATTTTAGTAACCACCTTTACTGATCCTAGCTGGACGCCATTGTTTGTATCTATAAAAGGCTTAGTCACCGAAGTTGGCGGTCTGATGACTCATGGAGCAGTTATCGCACGTGATTATGGCTTACCAGCAGTAGTCGGAGTAGAAAATGCTACGAAGTTAATCAAGGATGGACAAAGGATCAGAGTGAATGGAACAGAGGGGTATATAGAAATACTATAATGGATTACAATTAGTTTTCTATTAGAGAAAGTAAAGCATCGTTTCTCCATTTAAACATGGAGAAACGGTGCTTTTTTATTATTGTATGATTAATCAAATTATATTTTTACATAGTCATATTTAATCGTGCATGAAATCAAAATTGATTCATAAATCAAGGAACTACTATCTGTATTTGACCATGCATATCCATTTTACTATCATAGAACATAATAATACTCATGTTAAAAGTTTATAAACTACCAAACTGGAAAATGAAGGTGAAATAATGAAAGTAAATCGAAATGATCCATGTCCTTGTGGAAGTGGTAAGAAATATAAGAAATGCTGTTTATTAAAGGAAAAAGTTGTGCAAATCAGTGAAGTGAAAGAAGAACGTTTTCTACAGGAAAGACATGAACTTCTATTGAAATTGATAAGTTTTTTAGAAAGAAAAATTCCGAGAAAGCAAATGTTTCAATTACATACTGATTTCCGAAAAAGAACGCAATCGAAAATTTCAGATGAAAGTGAAATAGCATTTTTTCAATATTGGCTCAATTTCTTTCATGTTTATGAAAATGGTCTTCGTGGAATTGAATGGTTTCAAAAAGAAAATGAAATCCATCTAACTCAGGAAGAAAGAACATTGGTTGCAAAATGGACGAATCTGACTCCAAAAGTAGTCCAGGCTATTGGGAAATCCGACACGGAAATTCTTTTTGAAGAGGTAAGCACAAAGGAACACTTTACAATTTTTGATAATAAACAATATGTAACTGATTTTGCACCATGGTTTGGTACAATCAGTTTAATCGAACATTTTGATAATCAAGACTACTTTAATGGTGTCAGAATATTTGTTGGACCACAACATATAAGCAATATCAATGTCTTTATTCAAAAATTAATGGAAGAGACGAAATCCAGCCGAGAATACGTTCTCTTTCACTATTACCCTGAAATTCTTGGGGAATTTTTAAAAGATCTACCAGGTTATTATATTGATCAAAAAGAAAAGGAATTCCATCACTACACAGTTCAGTATCAAGTTAGAGATGAGGATATCGTTATTGATTTTTTACAAGAAGAAACGGAATTCTCCATCGATTACTGGGAGAAACATGACAAAAATATAAGTTGGCTATGTAACTGGAAGGAATACACTGACAATGAAATGGAAGGAAAAGCAATATTAGCTGAAAGTTTAGGCACCATCTCATTAAAGAAAAGGATGCTCCAATTTGATTGTTATGATAAAGATACCCTTCAACTATTTAAACAAAAGGTTTATAAGTTGAAAACGGCTCTTGAGTTGACTAATGAAAAGGTAGAATCACGTATTATTTCTTTCCATATTGAAGTGAAAAATATAGCAGTACTATTCAGTGAGGATACACCGAAATATTTTGGCATCTATGCTCAAAACAACCTAAATTGGGAAAACGATATACCAATCCCAATGTTCGATACACTTTCAGCACGTGCAATGGTAGATGATGGTCGAGCTGATGAAGTTGATACGTGGTTAAAACAACTTGAATATAATTTATATCAAGTTGTAAAAAGAGATTTTGAAAAAGTAGAAATTACCGCGGATTTTAATACAGTCCGAAAAAAACTTGGACTTCCATTATCTCCTTTTGTCACAGGAGGAGAAAAGCGAAAGTCTACTATTATACCAATCAAACCACCGCGTAAACAACCGTTAATAAAAAACGAAGATATTCCTTTTTACGAGAATTTAGGATTTACTCCGGCTACCATTGACAACTTTTATGCAAAGTCATTAGTGAGGTTTTTTCAAGAAAAAACAAATGGCAAAAGTGAAAATACTGTAAGGAAATATGTAAATAGTTTATATGATTTACGTGAGATTCTTGAAGCTTATTCGTTAGAAAGATGGGATGAAATTACCCAAAAACAATGGGAGCGAATCATTACAAAAGATTACTTTGATCTGTTTGAATACGTAAGCAAGACACAGGTCAAGGATTTTCTAAGTACATTGAAAACGTTGGTAAAATGGCTTGAACTGAAGGAATCTATGAGGCTTTCAGAAGACTTGGAAAAGGCGATTGAAAGAACGGAGAAAAAGCGATTAAAGATGGTAGGCTATTAATATATGATGATAAAAAAGACCCTGTTTGGTCTTTTTTATCAAGGTAAGTGGAAATTGAATTCCGGATAGTTTCTTGATTATATTCAAATAACAATGAATCTTGTAATAATAGACAATTGTTTCTTTTGGAAGGGAGTAAAGAAGAATGCCGTTAGAATTAATTCGTCAAGATATTACCAAAATGAAAGTAGCTGCGATTGTGAATGCTGCCAATACAGATTTGAAAATGGGTGGTGGTGTTTGTGGTGCAATCTTTCAAGCTGCGGGTGCAAGTGAACTTCAGGAAGCATGTGATTTAATCGGTGGGTGTAAGGTTGGAGAAGCAGTTATTACCGATGGATTTCAGCTAGATGCTAAATATATCATCCACACCCCAGGACCTATTTGGAATGGGGGACAAAATCAAGAAGCGGAGCTATTAAAGGCATCTTACAATAACTCTTTGAAACTAGCAAAGGAACATCAATGTGAGTCTATTGCTTTTCCATTAATTTCAACCGGAATATATGGATATCCAAAAGAGGAAGCTTTGCAAATTGCCGTATCCACCATTAGTTCCTTTTTAATGAAACATGACATGCTTGTGTATCTAGTTGTTTTTGATAAACAATCCTTTGGGATAAGCAAGAAGCTGTTTACTTCCATCCATCAATATATTGATGAGCATTATGTCGAAGAAGTTGAAGTGAAATTCGCACGCAAACGTATCGAACAATTCAATGTAATGGAGAGTTTGAAGGCAAGGGAAATTCACCAGCACAATAAAATAGAAGCAGAAATCAGCCCACTAGAATTCCAATTGAATCAGCTGGAGGAATCCTTTTCCGTTCGCCTGCTTCGCTTCATTGATGAAAAAGGTATGACAGATGTTGAAGCATATAAACAAGCAAATATTGACCGGAAATTGTTCTCTAAAATTCGGAACAGCGTAGATTATACACCAACGAAAAGAACGGTCGTTGCTTTTGCAATTGCATTAAAATTAGGGTTGGAAGAAACATTGGAACTCTTATCAACCGCTGGATACACTTTGTCACGTAGTAGTAAATTCGACGTGATTATCATGTATTTTTTGGAATATGAACAATACAATATATATGAAATAAATGAAGTATTATTTACTTTTGACCAACAATTGCTAGGTTCGTGAAATGTCGCTGTGACCTTTCAATACTAGAAACCATGTTTGATAGCATTTATAAATAAGATACTAAAAAACTAAGAAGCGGATAATCCGCTTTTTTTATTTTGTCTTACAATTCTATTAGGATCTAAAAAGTTCCTTAATTGAATTTGATTTTAGCAAATATACTCAATTAAGTTTAATTTATTTTTTAACAAAGACTAGGTAGTAATGAATGTAAGAAAATATTAAAAACTAACATTCAAACTGTTGATTTAATTGAGTTGGATCTATTTTACTCCTAAAATATAAAATATAGAAAAAATAGTACATTCAAAATATTGATTTTAAAGAAAATATAGGAGTGGATGGGAATATGAATCAAATTAAAGACGTTCAACCTATCCGAGATAAGCGACAAATAGGAGATATGAAATGGGCATTAAGAAGACATTGTGGTGGGCGGGATTATATTTTGTTCCTTATTGGAATAAATACAGGATTAAGAGTTGGTGATCTACTTAGTTTGAAAGTAAAAGACTTAAAGCGCAAAAAGAAATTGATCATCCAAGAAGGTAAAACAAAAAAGAGTAGAACTATCAATATTTCTAACATTTATGATGAAGTGCAAGGGGATATAAACACAGTTGAATCAGATTAGTTATTCCCTTCGAGAAAAGGAGATAATCCAATATCACCTACCCAAGCATATCGTCAATTAAATAAAGTAGGAGAGTTTGCTGGAGTGGATTCGATCGGAACGCACAGCATGAGGAAGACATTTGGTTACTGGTTTTACAAATAGACAAAGGATGTTGCAAAACTCCAAGCTTTATAAAATCATAGCCATCCAGAAATCACATTAAGATATATAGGGATCACGGAGGAGGAAATTGAAAATGTTTTGGAGAACTTTGTTTTGTAAGGGTAGCTAATTGACTTCTCTTTTTTACTAGTCTTTAGATTTAGCATATAATCCTAAAATTGAAATATAACCTTCTATAAACAGGTTGTAAGAAGGAGTGGTTGGTATTATGGAACTATTTTTTATATACAAGATTGAGTGTATCGTAAATAAAAAGGTTTATATAGGGCAAACAAAAGCTTTAGAGAAACGTTGGAAAGAACATAAAAATGATTTGAGAAATAATAGACACCATTCAATTTTATTACAGAGAGCTTGGAATAAGTATGGTGAAGATAATTTCGTGCATTCCCTTATTGAAATATGTTCCATTGACATTGTGGATGAAAAGGAAGTTAACTGGATTAACTATTATGACTCGTCTAATAAGCGCTTAGGTTTTAATATTGAGGGTGGCGGAAACGCTAATAAAGTAGTTAGTGAAGATACTAGAAAGAAGCAGAGTATTGCAAAAACAGGTAGTAATAATCCGAACTATGGAATTACTCCAAGTGATGAGACTATAAAAAAGAGAAGTATTGCCCTTTCAGGTGAAAATAATCCGATGTACGGTAAAACTCCAAAAGAATGGATGGATGAGGATACCTATACAAAATGGGTGAATGATAAGAGCGAAAGAATGAAAGGTTCTAATAATCATATGTATGGTAAGCGTGTACCAGATGAGCGAAAACAACGATATAGTGAATTGTTTGCTGGTGAAGGTAATCCGTTTTATGGAAAGTCACACACAGATGAAGTTAAAGAGACGATAAGAAAATTGGCTACAGGTAGAGTCAGAACCGAAGAATCCAGAAGAAAACAAGGTCTTTCTATTAGTGGTGAAAACAATCATTTTTATGGAAAGCACCATTCAGAAGAAACCAAAGAAAAGCTAAGAGAGAAGCGTAAGACATTCAGACATTCAGAAGAGACAAAAGCTAATCTTAGTGAAATGAAGAAAGGTAATAAACACCCTCAATCAAAATATGTAAAAGTATTTAATGAATTTAACCAGTTACTTTTTACATTTAATTCATGTCAAGAAGCTTATGATTGGATGATTGAGCAAAAGTTGACTAAAAACCGAAATTCGGGAAAGAACCTTTTAACAAGAATTGCAAAACAAGGTAAATTGTATCATGGATATAGGTTCGAAATGATTAAGAAGAGCTAATCACATGGCTCTTCTTTTTTCATGGATTATTTTTTATATAAAGGGTATTTGGCTAGATCCTACGTGTTCTTATTAAGTATGGTATTAAACAATAGTTTTAAGCTCGAAAATTCACAGGAAATGTAGGGATTTCAATAGATGATAGGGGAAGAAGCTTAAACAATATATAGTTAAAGAAAGCAACTCTCAAGTTATTAAAACTTGCAAAGCAAAGGTTCAAGGATAAACTTTGAAGACTCTCCTGTTAGATCTGTGGCTGTGACTTATACGGAAAATATGGTGAGATTGTGGAAGACTTTATTGGAGATCATCACACGATCCCAGTCACAGAACTGGGAGATGGTCAAAAGACAAGGGTAGAAGATATTGCATTGGTTTGTTCTAGCTGACAAAAAATATTTATGGAGGAGGACCATGGGAATCGGGGAACAAATTGCCATGGTGAAAAAGAGAACATATTTCATCTTTTTCTACCCAAAAAGAATAAAAAACTACCTCAAGCTGGGGAAATTGCGTAAAAAATTCAAGGTAAATATATGCAGATACGTAAATATCTAAATGAACACGCTTCCCATTTTAGACTAGAGCCTGATTCACTGGTGCATTTTTTCATATAACGCCTGATGGACACAGTTCTTTGAAAGAACCGTCATTTAATTCGGAAGCCCTGAAAGAATATATAGGTACGTTAGCTTTGTTTATAATGACTACCTTGCCTGTATCTGTTGTTTTTTACAACAGAATGATATTGATTTATCTAATATATTAAGGGGATTACATGAAGATGTCGGATGTGTGTTTGTCAATGAAGTACCAAATGAAATTTAAAACAGTATTTTTTCGTAAAGCAACAGCAAATGTTAAAAATACACTGAAAGGAAGGGGTGGTGCTTTAGGAAGGCGCCACTCTTTCCTTCTCTACTAACGGATAAGTCTATTGAACAAGTCCAGCGTTAAAATAAATAAATGGAAGTAATAATTCTCTTAAATTAGTATTTTTAAGTACTAATGAGTCTTCCCAAATATATTTTCATTATGATACGCAATATTCTTTTCATTAAGCTCGTGAATTAACATTAATTTTTGTTCGTAGATTGTGTTATTACTATCGATGTGAAAGACTTTTTTGTGGGTTATGTCAATTGTGATAGCTCCTCTATCAAACATTAAGTGATGATTAGGGCAAAGCACAATTGCATTATCAGAAGTGTCCGACCCATTATGTTTTCCAAGAGGTCTAATGTGATGTACTTCTGATGCAAACATGTTTAAACCTATTTGGATTTTTTCTCCACAAACTTGACAGGTGTTTTGGTATAATGCCTTCATCTTCTTTACTAAACTAGTATCTCTGTTTATGAGATTGAGAGTCCTTTTTAGTTTCATTGGCTTTTTATTACCGAGACTTACTAATGAATCTGCTGTTGGTGTCAATACAGTTTTTAATGAAGCTAATGTATTTTGTGGTGGTTCTCGAATAGGGTTAAATGGTTTATCTTCATTCTCAACCGACTTAACTTTCTTTTTATTAACCTTTACCGATTCGTCAAAATTAACATAATTTTCATTATATGTAGCTGTTGTTTTTGATTCATTTGCTACAGTATTTTTTGCTTTTGTTTTTTGATGTTCCTGCTCCATGACAATAATTCTCTCATGTTCATATGCAACTAGAAAATCTAAGTCTGATATATTTGTACTTATAGGTATCTCTACATACATATTATTCTTAAATTTTTGGAGTCTATATTTATTTGCTCCATATTGTTTAGAAAGCAGCTCATGAAGCCGTACAGGTTCAAAGCCCGTTACTTTATTCCTAATTGTTCTTAACTTTTTTCTTGTACCTTTCGGCAGGATATTATTGGAATAGGGGAGGTTTGTAATGATTACATTTTCTAAAATTCTACGCTTTGTGGAAGCCATTTTACACCTCTGAAACGATATTTAGATACATGATAACATAAAATAATTATTTGAAAATCTACAGCTTTATTTGACTAGCAAAGATTATAAGTAGAACAGGGTAGGGATGGAATATGGGTGGTATTAGTCACCGGAGCGAGCCTTAGGAAATGTGTCTGACTCTTGAATTATACCACCTAATAGATGATAGAACTATCCCCGACCCACTCAAATGAATTATACCGTCCCCACGAAGACCACTCCTCCACTTGAACTCTCATTTTTTTTCAAAAATGAAAAATTAAAGGGTCAAGGTCGTTTGAATTAGCTGATTAACAGGAAGTGTCAGATTTATCCTAACCTTTAAAAATATTTTTATAATAGGCATTTAATAATAAAGGATGTACTAAAATGACATAAAAGCGCAATGGTATTTAACTAAAGGTACGCTTTTTTTGTGATTAAAATATTAATAATCAAAACTAACTAATACTCTTCTCTTCCCCACTAGGGGGATTTCATTGGAATAAGGGTGTTGAAAAATTCTTTGCTATGAAAAAACTTATAGAGTTTCTTTTGGGGTTTCAAGTTGTGGCTACTAAATATCTTGATAACTACCTTTATTGGTTCCGTTGACTTGAATTAGGGAAAAGCTTTTCATTTGATAAACGAGTAGAACAAATTCTTATTTCAGCGTGTCAAAAATCAAACCGTGCTACGGTTGAACTCTTGAAAAGTGCATAATAAAAGACCTCAAAAAAGAGATCAAAAATAAGTTGGCTTATATATTATCGTTGATTTATTAATTTCTTATTTCGCAATATAACTCCGACTATAATAAGTGGAATTATTATTACAGCAGATATGAAATAAAAATTAGATATTATATTCATTATGTGAAAAGGTGCATTATGAACATAAACAGCCTTTACCCACTGATTCTCTTCATTTATTGCTATTGCAGTAGATGTTGATGTCCCTTTTATTTCATAATATTTTGTTCCTTTCGGGTAATAGTTTGAAGCATTTCCGTAATAATCTCCAGTCATATCATTTGGTTTGGTCTTTACTTCCCCTATGATTTTACCAATCTTGCTGTCTAGGAGAATTTTTTCTTGCTTAACTTCATAAACCTTTCCCTTCCAAACAACAAAAGGATAAGCCCAGGACAACGCTTGAACTGAGGAAGAAATCATAAATATTAGTAATAGCGATAACAACATTATTCTTTTCATAAGCACCTCCAATTGTTAACCATTTTACTTTATCATAACAGAAAATTTCGAAAACGGTAAATCAATTAAAAATAACAATCTTTACGAAAAGAGCCTTTTGATAAAATAAATAAAAATACAATTTACTTCTAAAGAATTGAGATATAATTTTTAAAAGGATGATCAAATACACTGTTGTATTGCATTTGTCAACAACCAATTTAGCAAAGGCATGCTGCTATTAAACAACTTATACTATAGATAAACAATGATAAGGTGAATCATAATGAATCTACTATTTGGTGAAGAGCTAAAGAAATATCGTCTAAAAGCGGGACTATCACAAGAAGCATTGGCTGAGTTGGTTCCATGTAATCCTAAAACTATATAGAAATACGAAACATAAAAACTATCTTTTAATAGTGTGGTCAAGAAAGCAACCAACTATGCGAAAACAGCCAAACCAAAAGAAACTTAGCCATCAAGTGTACATGAAATAACAACCAAAGTGATTTGGAAGTAAGTCTTTGCTAGGTTCGTGAAATGTCGCTTTCGAAGCGACCTTTTTTTATTTATTTCTTGTTATCCTAAGATCATCAAAGAACGGAGGATGATAAGGATGAAAAAGAATGTAACAGAATTAGTGTTTATTTTAGACAAAAGCGGCTCTATGGCAGGGCTTGAGGCCGATACTATTGGTGGCTACAATTCAATGCTAACAAAACAACAAAAAGCAGAAGGAGAAGCAATAGTTACGACCGTATTATTTAATCACCTATACGAATTATTGCATGATCGCATCAATATAAAAGGCATAGCGCCAATTACGGAAAGAGATTATGAAGTAGGAGGAAGTACTGCACTATTGGATGCAATTGGTTCTACCATTCAAAAGATCATTAATGTCCAAAAAAGAACAAGTCCGAATGAACAAGCAGAAAAGGTGCTTTTCGTCATTACCACCGATGGGATGGAAAATGCCAGCAAGGAATACACAACAGACAAAATAAAGAATATGATTCAACATCAAAAAGAGAAATTCGGTTGGGAATTTATCTTCTTAGGCGCGAATATTGATGCAGTATCAACTGCTTCACGATTTGGAATTGATAAGGATTTTGCAGTGGATTATCATGCTGACAAGGTTGGAACTCAATTGAGCTATGAAGCGATTAATGAAGCAGTTATTAATATTCGTGGTGGGAAAAAGATTGATCGGAGTTGGAAGAATGGGGTTGAGAGGGATTATAATATGCGATCAAATAAGAGATAAATGAAGCATACATTGAGGATTATTCATTTCGATGCTTTTCTATTTTTTAAATAAGTTATTAAAAAATGCCCTTCAGATTACCCTCTCGGAAAAATTGGTAAGGCTCTTCCGGAGAAGTGGACGATTGCGGAAGATCATGGGATGAAAATGATCAATCTTTTTTATAAAAAGTGTATACTATTTTATAATAGAAGAATCCATTTTTTTCAAAACGGATTCTTTTTATTTGCCCCAGAATAAGTTTTTTCATAATACTTTTCAATGCCACATCTGACCATCAAATGCAGAAGACTAACGCTTAGAAAACTACGACATAAAGCAAGAATCAGGCTAAACAATAAGAACATGAATCTATTAAATATACAATCTCAGACTTAACTTCCCATGTCCGATTTATTACTCAAGTTTCTTTTTTGTTTTAATCAAAATAGCACTTGCAATGGATCCAATGAGTAAAAGAATAGCAATGAGCAAATCCACATCTTTCATACCAGCGTTGAAAGCATTAAAGACAATAGTCTTAATGTCATCAAAAGCTGGCATTTGTTTGAATACTTCTGCTTGTTTACTATCAAAAATTCGTGAGCCAGCAAAAGCTCCTGTTTTATGAAAAACATCTAGCAGTTGATGTTTAAATTCTGAAGGAATATTTTGAATCCCCATAATATGTGTATCCAATGAATGGTTATATCCTTCCGTCAATTTAATTCCTAGCATTACCACACCAAAGGAAATGCCTACTTGTCGGAATACATTTAAAATACCAGATGCCATTCCAACGTGTTTTTTATCAACCGATTTCATTGCCGCATTAGATATTGGCGGATTTACTAAAGCATTACTAATACCTAAAAGGACAAACCCAGGCATTAAGTAGCTCCATTCAAAAGGAACTTTGGTCATTTGACGCATAACAATGATCCCAATTGCTCCAATAAATAATGCACCACTAATTAACCAACGATCTCCGATTTTACCAGAAATAACCCCAGCTATTGGTCCCAATATCATGGTAAATCCGCTGATTAATAGCATTTTGACTCCAGTTTCAAACGCAGAGTAGCCCATATAATTTTGCATAAGAATGGTAAGATAGGTGAATCCACCGTACAAACCAGCACCTAATACAAAAGCCGCAATATTTGCGCCGTTAAATGTCCGATTTTTAAAAATGGATAATTCAATCATAGGCTGTTTAACTTTTCTTTCCGTAATTATAAAAGCAATGAATAAAAGTATCGATAAACCTAGTAAACTTAAAATATGCCAATCCGTCCATGAATAATTTTCATGCATTTCTTTTTGAATTAGGGCTAATACCATAGTAAAAATCAATGCTGTACTTAAAACAAATCCTAAAAAATCAATTTTTCCATTTTTATTTATTTGACTTTCTTGGAGGAAGAATATTCCTAAGAGGATAGCCAAAATACCAAAAGGGATATTAACTAGGAAGATGGATCGCCAACCAAAACTATCAACTAAAGCACCGCCAATAAGTGGACCACCTGCAATAGCAAGTCCAACGGCACTACTCCAAATACCTAATGCAAGACCTCTTTGTTTTTCAGGAAAGGATGCTGTAACAATCGTTAGCGATAAAGACATCATTGCTGCTCCACCAATTCCTTGGAAGCCTCGAAAAATGTTCAACCAAAGGTCACTACTTGCTATACCACTTGTAAGAGAACCTATCACAAAGATACCTAGTCCCAATAGAAAAACTTTTTTACGACCGATGATATCACCTAATTTCGAGACTGGTAATAACATCGCAGCATACACTAAAGTATAAGCATTCAATACCCATTGTAGATTTGAAAAATTGGATGAAAAATTTTTTTGAATCTCTGGTAATGCTACATTCACAATTGTAATATCTAGAACTGCCATAAATACAGTTATACTAACTGTGGTTAAAACCCACCATTTTCTTTTTGATTGTTCCATGATAGAACCCCCTCCTGTGTTTTGATGCGCACGAATGCACATATAGTATAAAATGAAAAGCACTATGCTATTTCAAGCTCAAGCTCATGAGTGCTTTCATGTTATTCGTTGTCTGTTCAAACGTATCAACAATGAATTTTTTATTTGCTTTGTAGTAAACTTCGCGACCTTCTTTTCTTCTCTGTACGATATTAAATCGGTTCATATAATCTAGATGACGAGAAATCACTGAACGATTTTGCGGAAAATGCTCTGCTATTTCCCCAATAGTCATTTCCCCTTTAATAGAAAGGAATATCAACAGTTCACTTCGAACTGGGTCGAATATTGCTCTGAAAAATTCAATATCAATATTGTCCTCAATTATTTTCTTACATTCATTTGGATCATGATTTAGTCCCATAATCTCACCGCCTGATTTTATTATATGCATTTATGTGCACATGTCAACAAATTAACTTTTTTAAAAATATTTTATCTCGATGAAACCAATAATCAGATTTTTGATGGGGTAGGACAAACAGTTGTGGAAATGAGAGCGAAAACAAGAAAGCTCATGAATGAATTTCCAACCAAGAAATCAATCGTTTTTATTGATTACTTAACATTGATTCAATCAAGTGAATTATACGGGGGAAATATCCATTTATAGGTTACAGAAATATCGAAATCCCTTTAAAACATTGGCGAAAGATTTTGATTGCTCCGTCAATTATTTAGCACAGCTCAATCAATCCGTGGAAACGAGAGCCAATAAACAGCCAATGATGTCTGATATTCGCAAATCAGGCAATGTGGAACAGAAAGTAAAATCATTCCTTGGAAAGCGCCTTGGGTCGTTCATATGTAGTGAAACAGATTTCTCTAACCGCCTTTCAAATGTGAAAATAGATAAGTTTTAATACCTTGGCTAACAGAGAAAGTTCCATCCTCAATTATCGTGCTGTGGAATTGGGCTTTTAAATACTAAGGTTTCCTTAAATTGGTTTTGAGTACTACTCTTTTAATAGAGATGAATATTTACTGGCATCCTGGCCTGTAGTAAAAATATCAGAAACTTTTAAAAAAACATTTGACACGTAATTATGAAAATTATAATATTTATATTAAAGTAACCGGTTACAATGCGTGGAACCATTGATATAATAACCTTTATAAATATATATAAAAACCGGTTTCTACATTATTATGGCGGTGATCTATAAAAGTGGCGGCAACTATTAGAGATGTAGCAAAACTTTCAGGTGTGTCAGTAGCAACGGTATCACGAGTTATCAATCAAGTTAGTAGCGTTAATCCCGAAACCCAAAAGAGAGTAAAAAAAGTGATGGAACAATTAAAGTACGAGCCCAATCAAGTAGCCCAGGGGTTGGCAAGCAAAAAAACACAGACGATTGCATTAATCCTTCCCAACATCTCAAATCCATTCTTTTCGGATATCGTTAGGGCTGTGGAAGATGTTGCTCAATCGAATGGATTTACGGTTATTCTTTGTAACTCGGATGGCCTTGTTTCAAAGGAGCAGTCGTATATCGAAGTGCTTCGAAAAAAATACATAGACGGAATTGTTTTTGCTTCAAACACTTTGAGATTAGAGGATATAGAACAGTTGAAAAAAGACGACATTTCATTGGTTGTATTGGATTATTCCTCAACAATGGAGTCGTGTAGTATTATTCGGGCTAAAAATCGGGAAGGAGCTCGAATGGCAGTTAGCCACTTGTTAGAAATTGGTTGTAAGAAAATCGCACATATATACGGACCTATTGGTGATCAAACTGCAAAAAATCGGCTTGATGGATATGAAGAGATGGTTCAATCATTTTCTTGGTACTCCCCAACATTACTTGTTCCCGGACACTTCACAATTAGTGGGGGCTTTGAAGCTACAAAAATGCTCCTAGAAAAACATCCAGACATTGATGGTATTTTTGCTGGGAATGATTTGATGGCTGTTGGTGTTTTAAAGGCTTTATATCAGATGGGAAAGAAAGTTTCGGAAGATGTGGCAGTGTGCGGATTTGATGGCATTTACCTGACCGAAATTACGCAACCGGAACTAACAACAATTGCACAGCCAATATATGAAATGGGGCAAATGGCTGCAAAATTATTAATTAACAAAATCAACGGTTTACTTGAAGAAGATAATGTTTATGAATTAGACGTGACATTAATCAAACGTGAATCAACAATTAAAACTTGTTGAAGATTTCATTTTGATAGATTTGCAGATTAATTCAGTTGTTTAAAAATGGCTTAAAATTGAATGATTAATAGGAGGCTGTAAAAGATGGCAAAAAAAATACTAAGCATTACTTTCATTTGTCTACTAATGGTGTTTCTTAATGCGTGCACTCAAGAAACAAATGGTAAGAATTCTGCACCATCTATCATAAATAAGGTGCAAAAGAATAAAAAGTTGGTAATTGGAACATCACCAGGATATTTCTCATTTGAAATGCTTGATAAAAAAGGGAATTATCTCGGATATGATATGGATTTAGGGAGAGCTATTGCTAAATCTTTAGGCGTAAAAGTAGAGTTTAAACAATACAAATTTGAGGCACTAATTCCAGCTCTGCAAACTGGAGAAATTGATATGGTTATTGCTGCAACCACGATCCGCGGAGATCGGGCAAAAGCGGTAAGTTTCAGTAATCCCTATTATGCAACAGGACAGGTTTTACTAGTTTCCTCAAAAGATACAACATCCCAATCCTATCAAGATCTCGATAAAGAAGGGAAAAAAATTGGTGCCCAACAAGGAACGACCGGTTCCTTATATGCAAAAGGTAGTCTTAAAAAAGCAACTGTTGTAGACTTTGATGATTATACAGAAGCGGTCATGGCACTGAAAAAAGGCGATATTGATGCAGTTATTTATGATGAACCTCTAGTCAGAATGACTGAAAAGATGCAATCGGGTGTACGCGGTATTTATGAACTTGCAAGTAAAGAGAACCTAGGTGTCATGGTTCCTAATGGCGATCTTCAAGCAGTTCAATGGCTTAACTCTTTCCTATACGAATACCTTGGAAGCACGGAAGAATTAGCCTCCCAGAACAAATGGTTTAAAGATTTCAATTGGGTCAATGATGTGAAACAGTAATGTAACTTACAAGAAAATAATCAGGAGGCAATTGTATGGGATATACATTTGACTGGAGTGTGGTTTTTAACAACCTAGACTTATTTGTCAAAGGAGCATTCCTAAGTTTGAAAATTTCTACGTTTGCACTTTTATTAGGTATTCCGATTGGAATTATTGTAGGTTTAGGTCGTATTGCACGCAATAAATTTATTTCCTTGTTTACGGCTGCCTATGTTGAAGTGTTCCGGGGTGTTCCATTACTCGTTTTATTACTATGGATTTATTTTGTCCTCGGGTCTTTATTGAGATTGGGATCCTATTTATCAGCAATTTTAGGCCTAGCATTATATTCTGCTGCATTTATTGCCGAAATCGTCCGGGCTGGAATACAGTCTGTTCCACGCGGGCAAGTGGAAGCTGCAAGGTCATCTGGTATGACATATGCTCAAGCGATGCGCTTGATTATTCTACCGCAGGCTTTTCGTAAAACCTTACCACCAATGGCTTCGCAATTTATTATTTTAATAAAAGATTCTTCATTAGTTTCGGTCATTGGTGTAATGGATCTTACATTATACGGGCGGAATATTGTGACAACTTCGTTGCGTTCATTAGAGGTTTGGTCATTTATTGCATTAATTTACTTTGTAATCACGTTTACGTTATCGCAAATTATTCGTTTTTTTGAGAAGAAATATAAGGTTGCCGATTAAATTTATCGATTAGCAGTGGCAGGGGTTATATCACCCTTGCCTAAACTATGGTTCTATTTGGAAAATGGAGGTGATCCTTTTGATATCCATAAAATCTGTTTCAAAAAATTATGGTAGCAAGAAGGTATTGGACAATATTAATTTAGAAGTTCCTGAATCACAAATCTATGCATTAATTGGTCCAAGTGGTGCAGGAAAAAGTACATTAATTCGGTCAATCAATGCTTTAGAAACAATCCAAGAAGGAGAAATACTTGTAAATGGAATATCAGTTCATTCTAAACAAACCAATATTAATCATTTACGAACGAATATCGGCTTTGTGTTTCAGTCGTTTAATCTTTACCCTCATTTAACTGCATTGCAAAATGTAACGTATGCCCCTATTCATGTAAAGAAAATGTCCTTCCAAGAAGCGGATAAAAAGGGGAAAGAACTCCTTGCTTCTTTAGGATTAGAGGAAAAGTTTAACGCATATCCAGGTAATCTTTCTGGAGGACAACAGCAAAGGGTGGCAATCGCAAGGGCATTAGCAATGGATCCGCAACTCATGCTTTTTGACGAACCTACATCTGCGTTGGATCCGGAAATGATTAAAGAGGTGTTGGACTCCATCCGAAAGCTAGCTTCAACTGGCATGACCATGGTAGTTGTAACGCACGAAATGGGCTTTGCTAAAGAAATTTGCAACAAAATTGTTTTTATGGCCGATGGAAAAATCGTGGAAACTGCACCACCTGAACAATTTTTTACAAATCCACAGACTGAAAGAGCAAAAGATTTTTTAACAAAAGTAATTAATCATTAACAATTTGGGTTGTGCTTGAGGTGAAAAAAATGAAAAATAGAAAGTTCTTAGATTTGTTCCAAACGAAAATACCTGTATTAGCAATGATTCATCTTAAAGGTAAGGATCAAGAGGAAAAGTTGAAAATTGCTAAAAAGGAAATAGATTTATTGTTAGAAAATGGAATCGATGGTGTGATTGTAGAAAACTATTTTGGTAGTTCAGATGATGTGGAGGAAGTACTAAAGTACATTTATAAAGAACGAGGAAACATCATCTATGGAGTAAATGTTCTAGATAATGATAAAAAAGCATTCGAATTTGTAAAGAAATATGACGTTAAGTTCATACAAATTGATTCTGTAGCCGGGCATTTGCCAATTGATGAGGATGAAGAGTTTCATAACTTCATTTATCAGATGCGGACACAAACGAATGCTGTAGTACTCGGAGGTGTAAGGTTTAAGTATCAAGCATATCGATCGGGAAGGTCTCTTGAGGAAGATTTAAAAATTGGTATGAGTAGGTGTGATGGCATTGTCGTAACAGGAACTGGCACTGGCATGGAAACGGATTTAGAGAAAATTAAAGAGTTTCGAAATTTAATAGGCAATGATTTCCCATTGATTGTTGGTGCTGGTTTAACAGCGGAAAATTGCGGTATTCAATTAGACATTGCAGACGGTGGAATTGTTGGTAGCTATTTAAAGGATAGTTTTAAAGATACTGGTGACGTCTGTGTAAATCATGTTCATTCTTTTATGACAGCTGTTCAAGGTTTACGCAACAATTCATAGACATAGTCAAATGCATTAATTTGATAGAAGGGTCAGAGGGGGATAAAGAAATGGAGGTAAGATCAGTTCCAATTTCAGATATCGATTTTTCAAAGTATGGTGTGTATTATAACATGAATATACCTTCAGATAATCTATGGACCTCTCAAGGAGATGCTTGGATGGACGTTAGAACTCAGCTCCCAATTATTAGTACTCGGGGAAGTCTTGGAATTACTCTAGGGTCGCCTTTGCCTTGTAAAATAAATAAGATGGAAAGACATTTACATACACAAGAAGCTCTTTTTTGTCTCTCTGAACCGATAGTTGTTGTGATTGCAAATTGCGGGGAAAGCAAGCAACCCCTGGCTTCAGAGATAGAAGCTATAATAATTCAACCTGGGGAAGTTATTGTATTAAATAAAGGAATTTGGCACGATGCTTGTCATGGTATTGAAAAATCTGTTCGCTACTATTGGTTGGCTGAAGAATATGAAGGTGAGCCAACAGAATGGGTTGAAATCTTAGATGGCCCTATTGAAGTGCAAACTTAGAGGTTACATGGAGGTTTAGTTATGGAAAAAGACTATTCTTTTTTCGTTGGAGATGTTGCTCTTGATGAATACTATCGGGCACCATACTGGCCAAAAATAAAAGAAAAGATACTGGTTGAGACTCTAGAACCACAAATGGGCGGAAGTATCGCAAATGCTGCTTGTGTATATGCGGGGTTTAATGAATCTGTCTATTTTCTTTCTCAACTTAATAGTGGGAATATTACACAAAAACTTTGTAAGAATTTAAGAGACAATGGAATAGACACACAATATATTTTATATGATGACAGTTTACCTGATTCAAAATGTATGATTATTCTAGCGGAAGATGAACATACTTTGTTAATCCCAACTTTGGGTATTACATGTGTAGAAATTACTCCAGAAATCCTTGAGGCTATGTGCCAAGCAAAGTATATATACACAACAATTGTAGAAATAAAACCGTTACGCTGTGGGAATATGAATGCGATTGATATTCTTAAAATAATTAGAGAATCCGGTACTAAAATTGTCTACGATCTCGATGTTGCTCTATTTGAGGCAGAAGATGAAATTTTCCTCAAAGAAATGGATTTCGCCTTTTTTAATAAGGTTGGATTTGATACTTATAGGAACGGTACTCCGATTGAGGAAGCAGTGGCACAATTATTAGCTATTGGTACGGAAATTGTGGTCATAACATTAGCAGAGGAAGGTTGTCTAGTTTATACAAAAGATCAGCACTTTCATGTAAACGGAATCCCTGTTAATGTAGTGGATGTTACCGGTGCAGGTGATACATTTTGTAGCTCTTTTATACATGCACTAAATAAATGTGATGATTTATATTTGGCCGCCTGTTTTGCAAATGCTGCTGCAGCAAGAGCAGTAACCATCATGGGAGCTCGTGGTGGAGTTGCCACTGCTCGAGAAATCCTAGACTTTATGAAGGAAAATAATTTATTTACTAATGATTTAAATATTTTCATAAACGAATAAAAAGAGATAATTAGGAACCATTAAATTCATTGAATGGTTCCTTCCATTTATCGGATCAAGTAAAAAGGGGGTAAGCTGATGCAATATTCTACGTATAAATCCGAGCTTTTTAGTGAAAGCAAATTTGAATCAATGAATGAATTCTGTGGAGAGTATGGGTTAGATGGAATGGAAGTTTTTATGGATGATGTGATTTCCAGAGATCAAGATTTGTCCGACTATAAAGAATCGATCCTTCATAACCTACGCACTTTAAATGTAAAAAGAATTCATTGTTCTTACTGGGCATATCCAACTAGTTTTCTTACAAAAAATAAATTTAATGAACTTATTGAACGGTTTGGTAGTCACGCGAAAGTCACCAGCTATTATGGTGACTTGACGGGTAATCATATGTTTAAAAGATGGATACAGGAATATCAGATTGCATCTGAGCTGAGAGCTCATTCTTATATTTTTCATCTAATCGATTATGCGCCGATTGATGGAAAATGGGAGTATACAATTTCGAAAGCGGAAATTCGCCAGGCGATGATCTACATGATACAGCAGTTTTTAAACTATTTAATGGATCAGAATCTACTTTCAGAGCATTCACCGTTAATTGAAGTGGAAAACGCAGGATGGGGATTAGAACATGGTTTACAGACAGCTGAGGATTTTCATTTAATGTACAACCAGCTCTATGATCCCTTTCAGAAAGTCAAAATTAGCTGGGACCTGAATCATCTTCTACATGCACTGGGGTTTGACGAGGAGAAACAATGTACTCGCTTCTTCTTGCCCGAAAGTGAAATGAGCTCTGAAATGGTTGAAATGCAACAAATGTATGGAAACGAACCTAAGTTACTAGCGGAAAAGTGGTTGGAGCACAATATTTTTGACTCAAATCTGGTAAAACAAATAGGATGCCTACATCTCTCAGATTGCTCGTTAAAAACGACAGAGTTTTTTCGGAATGGGAAGCTGACAGGTAATTTTTTTAAAGAGCTTATTTCGCATGATTGCTGGGAGGAGCAGGAAAATTATGGAGTGGAAATTGTACTATCCTTCTACGATTCTCATATTCCACTGGGGGATGGCATATTGGACCCCGCAAGTATAAAAGCAATGATTCTAAAAGTTAGGGAAATGAATCCGGATATAGTCATTCTACATGAATTAAAGAACAGCAAAGACCAGGATGAGGCACTGAGGAAGCAAATGGATCGTCTTAATCTATAATTAGAAAATAAATCTTTAAAAGGATAAGGACGGAATCATTCAAAAGTTCTCTCCTACCTTGAAAGCTTTTTGTATCCCTAGGCCAAGCTTAGGGTTTTTTGTTTTTAAAAAAATACAACGTTCTGAAATAGAGAGTTATACAGAATTTGAGGATATGTTGTCGTCTCTATCGTTTTTAAATGACAGTGAAGGCGTTTAAGTCGTAATGAAAAAAAGACAGTATTGATCAGTCTTTTTCGGTGTATTAACAACTTGTACATCGCGAAATATGTTAAAGGAACTATAATTTTTGAATATTGTTTTTTGAAATTTTTGTCTGTATACGATTTTTTTTCTATTTAAAAATAGAAAAATGACAATGTTACCAAAATAGACATGAGACAAGCAAATCATGAGAAAGTAGCGGAATTGGTGCAAAAAAATGTACTAGGTATTCATAAAATTGGCATCTATTCCTTGAAGATGGACCAAAAAACCTTTGTCTTTATCTATGCCGGATGTGAGAAAGATGCCATACAATTCTATATTAGTTTATTTCATAAAACCCCATTGAACTGTCACGAATATATGCTAGATTTCGAGCTTACTAGAGGAAATGGTGTGATTTCATTTCGAGAAATGAAGAGGGAATTTGAGTGTTTTCCTGCTTATGCAGGGTATTTTGAGAAAGTGGAGTGTTACAGTACTTGATCCGCTCTGATCACTCGATCAACATAATTATGTGTTTGAGGGTCTAAGCATTTGTGAGATAAAGTGTTAACGTACTGGGGGGAGGCATACTGTTCATGGTCTGTCCTCCCACTCGTTGGTGCATTAACAATATTATATAGAAATCTTGTTTCTATTTTAAACATATTTAAATAGGTACTAAAATTTGAAACGACAAAATATAGCTTTATCCCTACTAGGTGCTATTCAGTTATTTAATAAACACGATTATTTCATGCTTATGTGATATATCAAATCTAAGGGAATTTTCTATGCCTTACCATCCAACCTTCTAGCAAACCCCTCCAATAAAGTCTCCAAACCAAAGCTAAACTCTTGTTCCCAATCCGGACTTGTTAAATATCCTGCCAAGCGTTGCATATGAGGAAATTCTTTCTCGGATAAAGATTGATACATTTCGTTTACATTTTCTCCTAGTTCCTCCATGGTTAACTGTCTTTCATTAGAAATCTTTTGAAACCATGCCTCTTCAGATACAATTCCTAGAATATAGCTTTTTATCATTGAAGCGATCCACGGAATTTCTTTATCCTTAAATCCTGTATCACTCAAAACAGCAAATAATTTTTCAATTTGTTTGAGTTGATGAATACCTGTTGAGATTGTTGTGTTATTAAAAATTTCAACAGAGTCACGATACGAGTGTAATACTTTTCTAAAATGATGAGCCCAAATGGTAATGGAGCTTTTCCATGACATTTCCTCTTCAGGCCATGAGATTTCTGAACTAATCCGATCTGCTAATAAGCCTAATAATTCTTCCTTATCCTTTACATGCCAATAGAGGGCACCAGCCTGTATTCCGATGTATTCAGCTAATTTTCGCATGGTTAATTGCTTTAGTCCAACCTTGTCCAGTAATTCGAGAGCGGCATATACAATCCTATTTTGATCTAGAGATGGTTCAATATCTTGTTTTCTTCGTCTGGCCATATCCATATTTCCCTCATTTCTATTGACAATTATAACATAAGGACTAAATATTACGTTGTTCAATTAATAATTAAACAACGTTCAATAAAATCGAGATTGGAGATAAAATAATGAAACTAAATCACTTAAATCTTTGTGTTGATAACATCACGGAAGCACAGAATTTCTTTCAACAATTCTTTGGGTTTGAATTATTAGATACAATAGCAAATGCCATTGCGATTATGAGTGATGGTGCAGGCTTCACTTTAGTTCTTAGCAACTCACACGCATTCGGTGGTGGAAAGCCAGAATATCCTGATGGTTTTCACATTGGATTTTTCGTAGAAACTCCAGATAAAGTTGATCACATGTATAACCTTCTAAAGGAAGCAGGTATTCATTTAAACCATGAACCTAGAAATATTAGGGGTGGCTATACCATTTATTTTGAGGCGCTTAATGGAATATTGTTCGAAGTTACTTATCATCTAAATGCTTATTGATTGTCTGCAGTAGTGTTGAAGTTTTGCTAAGCTGAGGGGCAGGCACCGTTTTTCTATGAGAGATTAATAGAAAGGTCATTGTAGATGTATCTGAATGGATAAATTTTATTAGGTGCATTTAATAAAGGATATTAATCTATTAGCCTTTGAGGGTTTTTTGTATAACCAAACGAAAAGGTTTATTAAGAAAACTTTGTTAAAAAACACTGTTGATATTCGAATATTAGGAACTCCTACTCTCTAATGATGAAAAAGAAGGAAAGCGTGTAGTATCAAATGGCGTTGAAGATTATCTTGTACGTTAGCGGGGAATGCAGCAAATAAAGGACTATTCCTTATATATATAGAATTGAAAGACGAGAACTACCTATAAGGAGGTTTCTTTTATGGATAACACATTTCGACAATTTCTCGATACGTATTTAAATGTTTGGAGAACTTCATCTTTAGCCGAATTAAGAGAATTAATATCAGTAGATTACAAAGCACGAGAAATAACAGGTGGAGAAATAGTAGACTTTGGTTATGAAGAATCAATCAATGGGTGGGAACACGGTTTTATTTTTGTCCAAGAAAACAATGCCCAATGGATTTTAAATGAAATATCCATTTTTCCATTAAGAGTTGATGAGATGTTAGTGATTATATCAGCTACTATCGCTATTAAAGGTAAGCATTTAGAAACAGCAAATTTATTCTTTCAAACCTTCAAAAGAAATAACATTTGCGATTGGAAACTGGTAAGAAGTTATATAGAAGCAGGAATTCCGAATGATAATATAAACCGCATACAATCAGAGGTATAAGGTGAATAAAAAGCCTACAACAATGGACCTTTATTAGGTTCATTGTTGTAGAGTATACTGGGAGTTGGAAAACATTTTCCGAATTGATTGATAATCACGAGGATGCTTTGAAGGATTATGAATCTTTATAAGAATACTTGATGGGGGAAAGACATGTATCTGGAACACAAGTGCACATGTTAGAATCTATTAAGGTCTCTACATTTGTTGTTGATGATGAAAGAATGAAAATTATTACCCCAAAAGATGAAGGATTCGACTTTTTTCAATTTGGTAATACAAAATATTAACTATTTTCTCTTCATTAGTTAATAAGGGCAAGGAAGAACAGAAACAGTGGCTTAAAGAGGAATGGTGTAAAGGTAATCCAAAATTAATTCAATTTGCTGATGCTGCAATTGAATGTTAAGTGAATACAAAATAAAAATAGCCAGGATGCCTTCTGGCTTCAACAATCTCCAATTCATCTCCCACTATACAATGCTATTCTTAAAATTGCATTAAAAATCCATGAAAATAGAAATTGATTTAATGGAAATGAAGGAAAGCTTTTCCATAATCATTTGTGATGGTAAAGCAAAAGTGACTTCTATATCGGAATATGGCGAAACATAGATTGTTACTCATCTGAGGAAGATTAACCGAGTGAAGAGGGATACGACCAGAGGGGACGGTTCGAGACCAGTAAAAAAGTCCAATATTTTCTCAGCAAGATTATAGTCGAAAAAAATGAGCCACCAGAATGGTTTTTAAGGACTGTAATTTTCTTGAGGATACATTAAGTACCCCAAAGATTCACAGTTTTTTGCCAAAGGTTATTTTTTCAATGGTCTCGAACGGTTCGTCTATTTCATATTTTTTGAAAGATAATGGATAATATTTCATTCATCCTACTTATTAACTGAGTAATTTGATATAAACCAATGAAACAGACCAAGTACTATATGGTCCTAATTTCAATATGTGATAATTAACTATTCTGTTCATCCTTTTTTGTTAAATTATTGTAAAATTAAATATATACTGACTGTATAGGATTTTACATAAGGAGGAAATTAGTTTGTCAAGAATAGCAATTATTTCAGATATTCATGGTAATTTAACTGCATTAGAAGCCGTGTTAAAGGATATTGAAAAACGTGATGTAGATCAGATATTTTGTTTGGGAGATTTGGTTGGGAAAGGTCCACGTGGATCGGAATGTATTGAACTAGTTAGAAAGCATTGTGATAAAGTCATTTATGGAAATTGGGATGTGTTTATCCGAGATGAGACAGATAATGAAATTCTTAAGTGGTTTCAAACCCAGCTAACAGAGGAGGATTTTAACTATTTGGCTTCCTTATCTTTTCATATTGAATTTGAGTTAAACGGGAAGTTAATTCGTTGTTTTCATGCATCACCGAGGAGTGTTTTTGAGCGAATTGCACCTGAATATCATCCAATAGAAAAGTGTTTGTCTCTATTTGAGAATAGTGAAGAAACCGAATCACATAACTCGAAACGTACTCCAGATATTGTGTTTTATGGAGATATACATTTAACTTTATTAAGAAGTTATGAAATCGGTATCCTTTGCAATGTAGGAAGTGTGGGTTTAGATGTAGTTGAAGCTACATATGTTATTCTTGATGGTTCGTATGGAGCAAATTCGATTAACTTTGTACGTGTTCCTTATGATAGAGAAGCAGAACTTAGGGCTGCAAGGGAACTGGGAATGGTAGGTTATGAGCAATATTATAAAGAGATTATGTATGATCAATTTATGGAATGAAAAAAAAATGAAGGTAGTGGTGGTTGGAAGTATTGAAATAAACTATAAAAAGTCACTGTTCAGGAAACGGTCCAGAATTTTATTGTCTGTTCCCCAATATACTTTGGCGTTAGCTTACTGGGGGGCAAGCACACTCGCCTAAATGGAAAATAGGAGACTCACATCTAATATCGTTCATAATCATAAATAAAGTGGTGAAAATATTGCGATTAAAAGGGAAAAGTATAGAAGAGTTAGAAGAAATAGAACAAAAATTGTTAGAAAGTGAGGATACTGGGAATCGCGATGGCTATTATTATAAATTAATTGACCTATATTCAGAAATGTACAATGTAATAAGGTCGCGGACCAAGAAAGATCCTGAAGATAATATAGATTACTTGAACTATACCCTAAACAAACTTGTTACAAACTTAATACATTATGGAACTTTCTTAAAGATGGAGAGGGTAAAAAGCGAATATGCTGCAGAAAGAATGTTAGAAAAGGCACTAAAATATGATAAGACCAATCCCATCTGCCATTATCGTTTAGGATTTTTGGCATATAAAAATGCTAGCTACAACAAAGCATTTACCCATTTTGAAAGTGCAATTAAATATCAAAATAGTGATAAAAATAATAAATGGAAGCTAACGGATCAACAGCTATACCGTGCACACTTATTTTTAAGCAACAGTGCGTTGTATATTGCGGCTGAGACGAATGAAAATATGAAACAACTCCCATATGCTGATCAGGAGCTAATACCTAATTATGAAATGTCACCTTTATATACGATTCTGGAAAATAATGAAACCTATCTGCATGCAAATGCATTTATCAAGATAGGGAATGAGTGTACAGAATTTTGTTCCAAAGATGAATGTGATGAGTTGTATGAGGAAAAAACGCCTGAAAATTGCATTGTATTGTATTTTGCAGATCACGAATATTGTCTTGCTTATAATAATAAACGAAGAGTTATGAATCCTTCCTATGCAAGATTGCTTTCGACCTTTTTACTAAACAGTTCGATGATGGAATCTTTGACCATACATGATGTTCTCGACCATTTCCAATCTACAGAAATACGCATTAATACATACATTCAAAAGATTAGAAGATTACGAGGGTTATTAAGTCAATTTGACATTCCAGATATTATAGAAACTGACCAATCCAGGAATGAAACAGCATATTTTTATAATCATGCTGTTCCATTTCTTATCATGCAAAGAGTAGAAGAATATACGGATTAGAGCGATGACAGGGCTGTCATCGCCTTTTTGGTTTAATACTGACATAACCAAAAGGGAGATGATGTTAAATGAAAACGTGGAATCAATTATTCATTCAGCAAGGATTTATATTAACGGAAGTGGGGAAAAACGAATTTGAATTAAATAAGGAAACCTTAGATAATTTAGACTTTTTATTGGAGTCACTAAATAAGGCAGAGGTTCCATATTCCATTAGTGGAAATCATCTATTCATCGAATCCGCACCAATTTCAATAGAATCATGGATTCAAGCAGTAGATTTTAAATACCGCGGAAAAGGTGAAAATCTTTGGTTTCGTTCTGAAAGTGAAGAGCCAAAAGTATATGAACTAGACACATATATTAGTGGAATCGTTAGGGAATTAAACCGATTACACCTTTATACGAATGGAAGCTGTGATGGGCATGACAGAAGGAATCCAATTATTTATTTCAAAAACAAAGCAGATGTTGAAAATGCCGTAAAAGTTCTTTTGGCATCAGGAGTGCCAAAAGTGAGTGTGATGAATAGGCAAATACGATTAATGGTAAATAATAGAAGTCATCTGTTAGAGATTGCAGAAAATCTTCACACGATAAAAACAGAATCGGTAAGTCAAGATATCGAACATTTGAAACAGCAGAAATTCAATCATTTATTGGAACAATTGTTGTCCATCCCAGGAGAAAGCAGTAATGAAGCTGCAATTCGAAGCTTTACAAAAGAACAATTAAAAGATTATGTAGACTTTATGACAGTAGATCATTATGGAAATGTTTTAGCCCAAAAAACATATGGCAACGGCAATGGACCAACTATTCTTCTAAATGCCCATCTGGATACCGTATTCGAATTTGAACCTGACAGAAAAATTATCCAAAACGGTTCCATCTGGTCAAGCAGCAAGGGCATTCTAGGAGCAGATGACCGTGCAGGGATTGCGGTAGTTTTAGAATCTGCTAAAAGATTAGTTAACTCTAAATTTAATGGAAAAGTAAAATATATTTTTACGGTAGAAGAAGAAATAGGGTTAGTCGGAGCAAGTTCGGTGGATGAATATTTCTTATGGGATGTCGATGCAGCAGTAGTAGTAGATCGACGGGGAACGGATGACATTGTTACTTCATGCAGCGGTTATATCCCATTTTGCCACAAAGACTATGGGCAATACATGGAAATGGTAGCAGAAAAACAAGGGTTAACTGGCTGGAAATGTAGACCTGGCGGTAGCAGTGATACCACGATTTGGGCTATGCATGGCATTCAAAGTGTGAACCTCTCTGCTGGGTATCTTCATGAACACACAGATAACGAGCAACTAGATGTAGAGGCTTGTTACAATGTAGTTCATTTGATTCAAGGGATATTTTTGAATAGCAGAGAATTGCGTGAAACGCTTCGTAATATAAATAGAGAAATGCAAATAATTGGAGTGGAGTAATTATGATATAAAACGGGGAAGAATGACAATTTTTTCTTCCCTTTCTAAGTTAGAAACATTCAAATTTATTTATGGAGTTGATAGATTGAACACTTCGGGCTTTATTAGAGGATTAATGTCTAAGAACTTATCTGAAGGAGAATTTTTTAAGCATATCTTAACGTGCATCGAAAAGGAGCTCATTGAGTGGGGCCATGAAACGGTTATTTTATACGATTGGAATAATAAGACACGCCACTGCACCATCACCTTTATCATCGATTTAAAAACTTTTAATTTTCAATTAGATTTTGAAATTATAAAAAATCTCCAAGCAAGGAGTCCATTTTCGTTAGATCGGTATATTTGGGAACATATTGTTTCCCATAAGATACAACTTCAGGAAGATCAATATATTAAGACGGTGTTTTTATGATAAAAAATGTTAAGTAGGAGAGGATTTAATATGAGTACAATGACAGCTCAATTGCTAATTGGCAAAGCACATCCCTATGATGGTGGCATTAATCCAACCTATCAAATGTTCCTTAGTGAAAATGGAGTTGCAAGATGGACATTATGTGATTTAAAACCATTTTCCGGAGGTGAAAATTCAAAACCTGTAATTGCCTAGTGGATTCCAACTATTGAAAACATGCTAGAGGATGCCATTATCATGATTGGAATATATATTTTAAAAGATGAAAACTTAATTGAATTAGCAAAACAGTACTTCAAGCAGGATTTAGAAGGGTCAATCGCACTTTATGAGGATGCATCTGAAAAAGGGCTTGAAGTATTAAGAGAAAGAGCTAGACAAATAGAACATGAATTTAAACTAACCATTAGCATTTTTTATAATTCCACCATTCGTAAACAAATTAAAGTTCTTAAAAACTATAAAATGGATGTAGAAGTTTGTTTACCGGTTTATGCAAGAGAGTATTCGGTTTGGAGTCAGAGTGTGGAGGAAAAAGGTGCTTTGGAGGATGAGTGATGTTGAGTTAGGACCAATTGGTAGGAGTACTGGTACTATTATATTGGTGCCACTGTTTCTAGTAAATATGAAAACAAATTAAATATTTTTTTAATCACAACTGCTAAAGATTATTGGTGTGCCAAAAAAGGGACACCTTTTTTATTCACAAAATATCTATTGTACTACTTTTTAGAAATATGTCCATGTTAGAAAAAAGCTCTGAGTATAATGGAATATAATTTGGAATTAATATTCAAAATATTGGAAAAGTGGCAGGCGAATAACAAAGTAGAAATATATAATAAATTGGAAAGTAGGTATAAAGTATGATAAATTTTGGAACTTTAGTGAAAATCGGAGGAACCGATTACCTGCAGTTTTGAAAAAAAGTACTTGTAACACAAATGCGTTTTTCAACCCTTCAGGCGATTTTTGAGGTGGATCAGGAAGTACAGCGGCAGCTTGATCCGCAAAGAAGATTAGAAATAAGAGAATACATATTGCATTCAATAGAAAATGATAATGGCATATACTTTTCGCCTTTCATTTTTTCAAGCCGTAATAAAATTAATGAAAGTGAAGATGGTTGGAAACTAGAACCAGGTTGTAAAATGTATATCTTGGATGGTCAACATCGTACTGCAGCTTTCGCGTCAGCAATTAGCTATTTAAATTCAAGAAAAGAAACGGCGGATGAAGTAGGACAATTTGATGAAGCGGAAACCGTCCAAGGATACATCGAGCGATTAAAGAATTATCCCGTAGCAATGCAAGTATTCCTTCACCTTAACCAACAAGAAGAGCGGCAACTTTTCACGGATTTGAATACAGAAAGAAAAGAAGCACATGTAAGGTTAATCATGCAGTAAGATCAACGAGATGAGTATACTGATTTAACCAGAAAAATTGCAAAACAACTTGAGAGTAAATTAAAACATCGAACAAAGGCTATCAAGATTAACGAGTTTTAATTCTGCAGTAACCTCACTAGTCATCATGCGTCGATGCTTAATCGCATTGTTTGAAGGTTTATTAACAATAAAACAAGGAAATCCAAACTATCAACATTGTGAAAAAAGTGAAGTCACTGTCAATTCGAAAGCATTATAGTTCCAATTGCACACTAAATCAAAATTATCTTCTCCAACCTGTTCTTTTGTAGAACCCGAATGTAAATTTCCACCTTTTCAAAAAGTCTTTCCCTTGTCCTTAACGATTGTAGTAACGTTATAGCTGCTATAACTAATACCTACACAAGCGTTATATTTTATAAAATTGTATTGCAATTTTTGAATTTTTGATTAACTTTGAAAGTTTTAACTGAACAAATAATGTAGAATTGAATATGGGGAATATTTAGTAGGTAATAGGAACGATAAATGAAAAATCATTTAAAGTTGGAGGTCCAATGGAAAACAGATTAGATTTATATTCAAAAATACCAGAGAACTTTTTTTCTTTATTGTCCGGAAGTTTGAAAGAGATTCATACTGATTTACTTTATTTAGTATATGAGCACTATAAAAAGACCATATTCGTCATAGATAAAGAAGTAGTAATAGACCTGTTTATTGAATATCTAGAGACTCATAATGATGAGAAAGGTTATATGGATAATAGTGATTTTATAAGAGATGTAAGGGAGAGGGCACATCATTATCTTTTAAAATTTTGTCAGCATGGGTGGTTACGCCAGGAACAGTACCTTGACTATAAGTATAGAATTTCTATTCCTGACTATGCATCGATGATATTAGATACAATTGAAAAAATTGCAATTGGATATCAAATGGAGTTTAGTGGAACAGTTCTTGCTATCTACCAAAATTTATCTGGGGATGAAGGGCAATCTTATTATGCAATACATCAAGCGCATGAAAATACTCTTCAACTAATAAATGGGCTTAAGAAATTAAATCATAATATTAAGAGTTATATTGAAAAGTTAATGGAGCAAGAAAATGCCAAGGAAGTATTAGAACAATTGTTCTATGAATATGGAGAAAAAGTCTTGGGAAAGCATTACTATCGTTTAAAAACCTCAGAGAATGCCTCAAAATACAGGACCAAAACAATTGATAGAGTTCGAGATTTAAGACACAATACGAGAAATATTGAATATCAAGCCCAAATTATGGTTAAAGAGGAGTTTACTGCAACAGAAGTTGAGGCAGAAAATCGGTTATATTTGTGGCTAGAAACAATTGAAAATGCCTTTGATAACATATATGAAATTCTAGATGAAATTGATGAAAGAAACCGAAAGTATCACCGTGCAGCAATTACACAAATAAAATTTCATATTAATAAGTCTGGTCATTTTACTTCTAAAATCAACAATATTTTGAGGTTTCTATCCTATGTTGCTAAGGAAGGAAATGAAGAATTAAAAGATTATGTGGAAGAGGAAATAGCTGGGCGTATAGATTTGTTTAACCAGGTATATATCGAAGAAAGAAGTTTCAAAACTGGCAATGAAAGAAAACCAAAAATCCAACCAAAAACGATGAAAAGTCGGACGGTTAATAATGAGACAAAAGCAAGGAAAATAAAAGAGTATCGTGAACAACTGAAAAATGAAATTACTGTTCAAAAAATAAACCAATATGTTAAGGATGTTCTAGATAAGAAAGATGTAATAGACTTTTCAGAATTTCCATTTATAACAAAAGACGACTATGTAAATATAATTTTTACCGTGCTACATAGCACTAACTATAAATCTAATTATAGTTTAACTCTCAAAGATAAAAAGATAAAGCAAATATTAGTGGATAGTGGAATAGTGCCAAATATGGAAATAAAAAGAAAGGAGAAATGAGATGAATTGGTTAGATGCATATTCAAGGTTAACTGAGAAAGAAAAAACAATGTTTGAGGATTGTGCAAACCGATTACTTGCTCAGTCCATACTAGTTTCTAAGAAAGAAGAGGATAAGCCATATTATCGTTTTTGTGAAAGACACATTGAAATATTTAAAGAATATTTTTCAGTGTCGGGTTGGCTATTAAGTCATTCAACTAATAGGGTTATTACTCTGAAAAATAAAATGGGAAGGAATCGTGTTCAACTTACTTTAGCCGAAAGTGTTATGTTATTTATTCTATGTAAGCTCTATTATGAAAAATCAAGTGAATTAAAGTTAACAAACGGGGTTCATATCTCAAATTTAGAAATAAGGGAACAATATATGGTATTACAAATATCCAAAAGATTACCATCACAAGAAGAGACAAAAAGGATATTAAAAATGTGTCAAAGGCATTCCCTTATTGAATTGATTCAAGGTGATTGGGGGAGTGAATCGGCTGTCATTGTCATTTTTGATTCAATAACCGAAGTTGTGACTGTTCAAATAATTAATGCAATTGAAAAATGGATACGTGAAGTGGATTCAAATGGAGGTGTCGAAGAAGATGAGATTAGTAACGAAGTTAGGGATGATTAGGTGGCATTATTTTGACTATGAAATAATTGATTTTAAAGGGAAAAGCAGTATTATAACCGGTGATAATGCAACTGGAAAGTCAACCATTATTGATGCACTGCAAGTCTTATTAATCGCAAATTTAAAAACAATAAAATTTAACTCCTCAGCACATGAACACAAAACTGAAAGAAACTTAGTAACCTATTTAAGAGGTAAAATTGGTACCAGTAAGTCAGCTGAAGAAAATGAAGGAGAATTTTTGAGAAATGAAGATTTCACATCCTATTTAGCGTTAGAAATTGAGATTTCCAATTCAAAAACAAAGAAACCAGAATACTATATATTAGGGGTAGTGTTCGATTATATCCATAAAAACAAGGATGAAAGCCATGAATTTTTTAGAATAGATAAGCAGCGGTTAAATGACAAACTATTTTTCCACGAGCCTGACATGCCACGTACGAAAGACCAATTTTTCTTTAATTTGAAAAAAGAAGGACTATCATTTGAAAAATACCAAACTATTGATAAATATAATAATGATGTTCGACATTTACTTGGAGGTATTAAAGATACATTCTTTTCATTACTTCAGAAAGGAATTTCTTTTTCGCCTATAACAAATTTGCGTAAGTTTATTTACGACTATATACTCGACGCTCAAGAACTTGATGTATCAATGATGCAAGATTATGTAGAACAGACAAATGAGTTGTTAGACAGTATTAAAACTGCGGAAAGACAAATTGAAATTCTTAAGAAAATAAGAGAACGATATGAGAAGGTTGAACAAATAAACAAGAATATAATTATTGGAAATTATATGGAGAAAAGGTCGGATTATGAGTATTTGCTACTAGAAAGTGAGGAACTTAAAAAGAAACTTTCGCTGGAGATAATTTTATTGGAAGAAAACATTTCAAAAAGGGAGGATTTAAATTTAGAAAAGGTGTCAAAAAAAGATGAAAATGACATTCTGACTGAAAGTTTAATGAGACATAACATTAAGGTAAAACAAACATTGCTAAATGAACAAATTGAAAAAATAGCAGCTGAAATTAATATTGCTAAAATAACGAATGAAAATATCAAGCATAAAATTAAGACAGAAGTTTTTGAACACGATGAATTAATCAAAACTCTGAAGTACTTGGATATTATTAACGACGTTCCTCGTAAACTCGGTAAACAAAAGAAGCTCCTGGAGGTTGTTTCGCTTAGTACAGATTTTATTTCTATGCCAGAACAGTTATTAAAATTCAATAGTTATTGGGAAAATGGGTATAGACTAGTTTCTCATCAAAAATATGAATGGGATAAAGAAATAAAGGAATTAAATGCAGAAAAATCTGAGGTAGAAAAGACGATAAAGCAATTACAAAAAAATCAGATATTATCACCTAATTCACCACAAATGGTTTTAAAGAATTTGCTAGTCAGAGAATTTCAGAAAGTAGGCAAAAATGTATCAGTAGATTTATTTTGTGAAGTAATAGATGTTAATAAACCAGAGTGGAGAAATGCAGTAGAAGGTTATTTACATACTCAAAAGTTCAATATATTAGTGCCACCGGGCTATTTTAATCAGGCACTTAAAGTATATGAAAATAACAAATACAAGTTTAATTTAGAGAGTGTTGGTTTGGTAGATACGGAAAAAGTATTAAGAAATGCAAAGGAACCCCTACCAAATAGTTTGGCGGAAGAAATAATTGTAAGATCCAAGAATGATTACATTAAGCCATATGTAAACTATCTTTTAGGAGCACTCATTAAATGTACTGATGTAAAGGATTTAAGAAAATACAATAGGGCTATTACTAGTACTTGTATGCTGTATCAAGGATATGCTGCCCGCCAAATTCCGAAAATAAGATACGAACAACCTTATATTGGTAGGAACGCTGTTCAAGTTCAACTAAAACAAAAGACAGAAGAGCATGGAAATATAATTAAGCAAATCAGTAAAATATCTGAAAGCATAAACTACATTGAAAAAGTTCTAGGATTTACTTCATCTAAACAAGATAGATATAAGCGATGGAAGGATGAATGGAAGGACAGCGATGAAATATTTATTCTGGAGGAGAGCCACTCAAAACTAATAGAAGAACTATATAGCTTGGACACTTCTGAGATAAATGCCTTAGAAGAGAGAATAAACAACAACAAATTACGGATTGAGAAAATAGATAAGGAACTTCCTCTATTTAGCGAAAGTATAGGAAACCACAATAACAATATTGGGATATTAGAAGAAAAATTAAAAGCAAATGAAATCGCTGCAAAAATAAAAAAGGATACTTTTGATAATTATTGTCATAAGCAATCACTTCTAATAATAAATTCCGCTAAAGTTAAATGGGATAACGAGGCAAAGGGACCATTAGAAATTTTGAAAAATTATCAAAGCTCAAATAAGGGACTTGTTACACAAAAATCAAATGCTTTGCCGCCATTAATCGAATTAAGGGTTATTTACAATAATAAGTTTTTATCATCTGCTGAACCAAAGAGAGAAACAAACGAGGAATACGATGAAATCCTTCAAAGATTAGAAGAATCTGAAATAGTTAACTATAAGGAAAAAGCTGAAGAAGCACGTGAAAAAGCACAACAATCGTTTAGGGAAGATTTTATTGCACGATTGAAGGACCAAATAGAAAAAGCACGCAGTGACTTTAAAGAGATGAATAGTATTCTTCGTGAACTTAAGTTCGGTACAGACAAATATCACTTTAAAGTTTCTCCAAACGAAGACTACCGTGACTATTACAATATGTTAAACGACCCTAATTTAGAGAGTGGATATTCCATTTTTAGCGAGACATTTAATGATGAGCATGGATATGTAGTGAATGAGTTATTTGATAAAATTTCTGGGGAAGACAGTAATAAAAATGCAGATTTACTTGATTACAGAACATATCTTGACTTTGAACTAGAGGTGACTGACGAAAGTGGAAAGACTACGCGTTACTCGAAAGTTGCACTTGAAAAATCTGGTGGAGAAACACAAGTTCCTTTCTATGTCTCCATACTAGCTTCATTTTATCATGCTTACCATATGGGAAGAAAAGATGATACGTTTAGACTTGTAATTTTCGATGAAGCTTTCAACAGAATGGATGCAAACAGAGTAGAGGAAGCAATAAAATTTATTCAAAGTTGTGGGTTCCAAACAATCATAGTGGCACCGACAGGTAAGGTGGCGCTTTTAGCCCCTCATTTCGAAAATTCAATGATTATAATGAAGGAAAACTATCATAGTTTTGTTGTTCCCGTTGCAATGAATGAGTTATTAGAATTCGAATTAGAGGAAAATATAGATGAAGTTAACGAAAAAACAACAACAACTACTGGATGAATTAATTAATAGATTTGAACGGAAGCAAGGTTATGGTTTTGGGGAACCTAGTAAGCGGGGAACAATTATAGATGTAAAAAAGTTTTTTGCAAAATACTCTCATACAAGTAATAGTTTTTTTAAAAATGAAATTAATGCTGAACTGCAAGAGCTAGAAAAGAATAATTATATACAACTTGTATGGGAGAAATACAATGAAGGAGAGTATTTAGAAAAGGCATACCTAAATGAAGAGGAACTATCTACCATATATGAATTACTTTCCAGGGTTCCTAAAAAAGAAAAATACGAACAGACAAAACAATTTGTTCTAGAATTTAAAAAAGATGCTGTTCCATCCGTGATACCAATGATTGATGCTATTCTAGAAAAATTAGAAAAACTTGAAAATCTTACTTCAATTGTAGACGTGGAAAATATTTATCTGACTAAAGAATACATCTATGGATTAAATGAACTTCTAAAAAGTAGAGAACGAGAAATTAGTAAGAGACACTGGAGTATCCAACTATATAATGACTCAAAACGTTGGGAAGTATTAGAACAAAAAATAATTAATGTGGTAAAAAAAGAAATATATCCAGAATATGATGGTCTTGAAAAAGGAACCATCCTTGGAATTTTTGGAATTATTGAAAATCCAAAGTCAATCGATATTTTTGGAAATTGTACCATGTGCAAAGATGGAAAAGAGATAGATTTTTCTATTGATGAGAACGGGTTAGGTATGTATCCTTCTTTTTTTAGAAATTGTGAAATAATGTCATTGGAAGTAGATAGAATAGTAACTATTGAAAATAAGACTAGTTATCATGATTACCTTGTTCATTCTCATAGTAATAAAAAAAATGAGTTGATACTTTATCTTGGAGGTTATCATAATCATATAAGGACAGTTATACTTCAAAAACTTCATAACTTTATACAAGCCAATGAATTAGAAATACCCTTTTATCATTGGGGGGATATTGATTTAGGAGGGTTATCCATTTTAGTTAACTTGAGAAATAAAACTGGAATATCGTTTCACCCATTATATATGGATATCGAGACTTATGAGGCAAATCTTATGAATGGAAGAGAAATAGAAGATAAGGAATATATAAAAAAGATAGAGAAGTTGTTAAATGACGATAAATTTCAGCAATTTGAAAGATTAATCAAGTCCATATTAAATAACAAGATAAGAATTGAGCAGGAAAGTATTATTTTATAATTTTATAATTAATATTTTTTACGAGAATTCAGGGGAAATATACCAAGGAATGTAATTTTTGGAGAGATGGGCAAAGAGACTGAAATTATTGAACTCGATTTGGGGATTATGATTCAGGAGGTAAAGGTGTGGTTATAAAGAGAACGAAAAAAAGAAAATTCACTGAACCTCGGACCATAGTCCCTGACCTTAGAATGAGTAAAATATTGTATAAAATTGACAAAGACCTCAGCCTATTAGATAAAAAAACTAAATAAGAGATTTTCCTTTTTAGAAAGCATATTCTTATTGACTGTTAGATGGAATGTGATGCACTTTGTATTTCTTTATATTAACACTTGTAAATTTGTAATTAATGAACTCATATCTTTTAATTTCTTTGTATTCTAAAAATGATGTAAATGACTCGTTGATCATGGGTCTTTTTTCTTTTCTATTGTATTAAATAGGATAATTTCACCATAAAAAAAGATACTAATAAGGAAAAGTTAAATGAGTGGACAAAATGAATAAAAATACATTTCCAATAAAGCAATTGAATTTTGGTGCCTGATCCCCAGTACATTGACGCATTATCATACTGGGGGTCGGATACCGTTTTTACTATCGAGATCTTACCTGCAATTTATTAAAAACCTTAAATTAGGAAAGTATAATATTATAAAATATAGTTCCATATATTTATATTGTTAAATCCAATATGCAATTTGATTGCCATGTATGGACTATAATTCTTACTTCATTACAATAAATTATCTGCCCTTTTCTAAAATTTAGTGTTATTATTGAATTAACTCTGAATTTTTTAAATAGTGCAATAAGTAATTTGTAATGATTAAAGCTATTACAATACATAAAACCTTTATGGAGATTGATGTAATGATTGAAAGAATTAAAAGCACTAGTAGAGAGGAGGTAGAAATTGTCATATATAAAATGGAACGATTTGATTGCAGAAAATTTTTTTAATGAAGATATGGATGGAAAGGAAGTTCTACTATTTGTAGATGAGACTTTAATAAATGAAATTGGAAGTAAAATCGGTAAGAACATGAATGATTTTATTTCATCTGTTATCGAAGGGCTTCCATGGGTTAATGTCAGGAGTAATTCAGGGATTTGTAGAAAGGCATTTAAAACATATGAAAATTGGAGATCTAAGAAGAAGTTAAAATACCCTCCTTATATAGGTTACCTAGCTTTATTTGTATTAGCTGGCTATGTAGAAGATGAGAACTACTCCCCAAATGCATATTACCCAAAGCTTCGATCTTTATTAGGAGAAGAAGAAGGGGGAGGGCAATATCCATCCTTTCATCAAATGATTAATTTGTGGATGGATTTGGAAAAATGGAGTAAAGAAGATAAGTTTGAAGAATTGGGTCGTTTTAATGTTAGAGTTCGTGGGAATTTAAGGCATGTTGGCTTACCTCAGTCTCAAACTATTATTTCAAGTAAGGAAAGGAAAAACCTTCCTTTAATATTTAATAGAGCAGGTATTATTTCTTCTGACTTCCCCGATAACGAAACAATTCGAAATATTTTGCTAGATCATGGTCAGGACATCTTAGCAAAGAAAACAAAAAGGCTGCTAAATTTGCAGGAAAAAGATAAACATTTATTGCAAGCGTTGCAAGATTTGGTTATCGATGAATTAAACCAATGGGATGGTTCTTTACCGGAAGAGTTCTTAGATACTAATACTTTTGCTAGGGCTCGATTAAAAATTTGCTTAAACTTAAATAAGGTCACAAAAAAGTCTACGTTTAGTTTAAGGATAAATGCCCAAAATGAATTTCCTGATGAATTCTTATTTTTCCAGAGAAAGGGAAGTTTAGGATTATTTCATTGTACACGAAGTATTGAAAATTGGTCTTCTGAGCTTAGAAGTGAAGAAGGTCCGATATTAAATGGAACTTCCTTAGATTGGTTAAATGGAGAGCATTTTGAAGATCGAAATAATAGATGGAAATGCACTTTAAAAGGAACTAGCGTGCGTGTTTTTGCAGAAGGAAAGAAATTTGGCTTGCCTAATAATTTAGTTGAAATTGCTCGATTGGAACGAGGCTCTCGGTTTATTTTACTTTGTAATAAAACTCATGTTTATAACATTATGGAGTGGGGGGAAAAATCTTGTGAATCATTCCGTGAAATTAATTACCAGGGTTTGCCCTCTGGTTGGAGTTTATTTTCAGGCATTAATCCAAGTAAATCATGTATAGGCATACCTGAACTGACTATTGGTAGCGAAATTAATATTCGTCTTGTGGATGGGATTCGTTTAGGAAAAGGAAATACTTACTTAAAAGCAGCTCCACCCAAACTGTTAATAGAAAATAATATTGGGACGGAAATTCCCTTTTTGAATGATAAACCCCTTAAATTTAATACTGAGAATGAATATTGGGAACTTCCAGAAGATTTGCCAATAGATCAAACGCTAACTATAAATATATTAAATGAAGGCATTGAAATTAGACGAACAAATTTTATAGTTACTAACTCCAGAATATTTAATGGTAACAAGAAAAGGTACCTTGATACTGCGGGATTGCAAGAAAATGGGGATAATCCAGTAGTGATAGGAGTAAATGTATATAATAAAGATTTTATTCCATTTGAAAAGGAATACACCTTACCAACGTTTTCATATAACGAAATTATATTTATAGGGCAACAACCAGGGGAAATTTACCACTGGCAAGGCAAAACTGAAATAAAATTAGAGTGGGAACCTGTATGGGCTATATGTAGGATAAAAAGAAGAAAGTGGCAGGCTAATTTTTGTTCTATGAAAAAAATAGAGGAATGCCAAATCAATAACCAAATATATTATAAAAAAGATTTAAGACAATGGAAAACAGTGATGTGTAAAATGAAAAAGTCAATAAAAAATCCTGAATTTCCTCCCTTAAAGGACTTATGGGTAAGCTATCTTGAGGTGGCAAAAAATGTCCGATGATATTCTTACTGTTTTGAGTGTAATGGGTAAAGTTACTATTGAAAAATTTAAAGAGGTTTATGATATTCTTCTTAAGCAAATGTTTAATGGAGATGAACAACAACGACTTGAATATTCCCACTATAATATTTTAAGAGAATTAGAGGCAATGGGGCATTGTGAAGTAGATTATACTAAAAGACAAGTTTTAATTTGCCCACCTTCATTTGCATTATTACCTATCAGGGGATTACCACGGATAGTTTTAGCTGGAGGAAGGTCTATAGAGATGATAAACCGCCTTGCCAGACTAGAAAAGAAAAATTCTGACAAAATTAACGTTTCATTCATAGATTTACCTACAGCAAAGAACGCTCTTTTTCCAAAGTCTATATTTGTAGAGGCTAAAAACATAGGAATTCTTAAACAGGTTGTTAAAAAAATGAAACTTGAGGGGAATATAGAAATTCCAGCTTCATACTGTTTATTAGGCTGCTCACCGAGCGTAAGCGAAGTTAAAAACTCTCTTACATATAATTATGTCTATGAACCAAATTGGAAAAAAACTGTTTTCTGCCGAAAAAACTTATATTTTCGGCAATTTGAATGTTCTGATGAAATAAGGTTAGTTAAATACACGAATCCTATGTCACAACAAAATTACACATGGATTTGGTTGAAAAAAAATGCAGCGGCTGTTGATATTTCATGGGGGAGATATGTAATTCTAAACCATTATAATTCAAAGGTGCTTTTATTTGATTCAGTTAAGAAGCGTTTTGCAGTCCCATCTATTTTACCGCTGCCAAATCAACTTTCTAATGCTGCGATTTTTTCAACAGGATTTCTGCCCAGAAATAAAATATTGCGAAAGCAGGTAGGAGATTTAAATGAAAATATGAATATCACTGTTTACGATGGTGTTTCGGATACTCTAGCGTTAGAGATATCAAAGAAATTAGGGCTTGATTTATTGGAAGCTAACCTTAGTTAGGAGGAATAGAAATGAGTAGTCCAATAGAAGCTTTTGAGGAGATTAAGCAGAATTTTACTAGATATATTAAGACGGCATTTGGCACAAGTTTCCCTTCACTAGAAAAAGAGAGAGAGGAATTGTTTTTAAACCCAGGTGTTCTAGCACAAGATCCATGGATTGAACCCTTGCCAAGGTATAAAAGTTCTAACAAGAGAGTAAAGGATCTAACCAACAAAGATCTTCCTAACTTCACTCCGGAAGACATTAATAAATTTAAAAATTTGGTACAATGTGGTCTTTTTAATCCTGAAATTCCCTTATATACCCACCAAGCGCGGATGCTAACGGAAGCGTTATCTTCAAAGCATTGTGTTATAACTTCAGGGACAGGATCAGGTAAAACTGAATCATTTTTATTGCCTCTTTTTGCATATTTGTCTAAAGAAGCAAGTAAGTGGAGACCTATTAGCAAAAAAGAAATCCATGCCGACGATTGGTGGAAAAGCTCAAAGTGGCAAAATCAGTGCAATCCTCAAGTTGGAAAAACCCATAGAATTAATAGGTCTTATCGGGTTCCTCAAAGGAAGCATGAGACAAGGCAATCTGGTGTTCGTGCTTTGATATTATACCCAATGAATGCATTAGTTGAGGATCAATTAACCCGCTTAAGAAAGGCATTAGACTCTGAAAATGCCAGAAAATACTATGATCAGTACCTTGGGGGAAATAAAATTTATTTTGGCAGATATAACGGAATGACTCCTGTCGCAGGTCATGAATATAAAAAAACAGGAAATCCGAATAAGGATAAAATAGAAGAACTGGCAAATAAACTGAAAGAAATAGAGAATACAAGCATTTCTGCTCTTCAATATTCTAAAGTGACAGGCGATCGTGAAATCCCGTTTTTTTTCCCGAGACTAGATGGTTCAGAAATGAGATCCCGATGGGACATGCAAGATTCCCCACCGGATATATTAATTACTAACTATTCAATGCTAAGCATAATGATGATGCGTGAAGTGGATGATGGAATATTTGAAGAGACAAAGAGATGGCTAAAAGAAAGCAAAGATAATACTTTTCATTTAATAATCGATGAATTGCATATGTATCGCGGTACATCAGGTGCAGAAGTTTCTTACCTATTAAAACTATTGCTAAAGCGTTTAGATTTAAAACCTGACCACCCGCAGTTGCGTATTTTAGCATCAAGTGCATCTCTTGAACCAGATGATGTTGATAGTAGGAAGTTTTTAAAGGACTTTTTTGGAATAGATGGGGAAAAATTTGAAATTATTTCAGGTACACCAGAAAGTATACCGTCTTCCAATAATGGCCTTTTCCTGCCATCGAAACCGTTTATTCAATTTAATGAAGAGATTGAACAAAATACTGACCTAGCAATTAACAACCTATTAACTAGTTTGGGTTTTAAAGGTCAAAGTGCTGCAACACTAAAAGAATTTTTGGAATCTGAGGAATTGAATTTAACTAATGTACTTCTAAATGCGTGTAAGAGCGGCGATAAAATACGGGCTGTATCAATAAGTGATTACACAAAAAAAATATTTGGACCAAATGTAAGTAATAATGAAAGAAAAAATGCAGTTAGTGGATTATTTAAGGCCAGGGCTCTTTGTGATACGCGTGATAAGAGCAGCAGTTTACCATCCTTTCGTTTCCATTGGTTTTTTAGGAATATAGAAGGGCTATGGGCTTCCACATCAAGAGAAGGCATCGATATTAAAACGAGATCAGTAGGGAAATTGTTTTCAAGACCAAGCATCATTGATGATAAGGGAAGACGGATACTAGATCTCTTATATTGTGAACAATGTGGAACGGTTTTTTACGGTGGTAATCGATTGGTATTGCAAAATGGTGAATTTGAGATGCTTATAACATCCCCTGATATAGAAGGAATACCTGACCGTAATAAAAAGAATATGGTTGAACATAAAAAATACGATGAGTATACAATTTTTTGGCCCGTGACAGAAGCTGAAGAAATACATAAAGAATCTTACTCATGGAATCAACCAAAAAGAAAAAAGGAATGGGGTAAGGAAAAGGGTGAATGGAAGCCGGCTAGCCTTAGTTCATTAACTGGCAGAGTTAAGATGACTCATGAAGATGCGATTGAGAATCCATCTATTAATATTAAAGGTTATAATTTTATTATTAATAATGATGAGACAGAGGACTTTAAGGCCTTGCCATCTATCTGCCCTTGTTGTTGTGCTGATTACTCAAAAAGAAAATATTTAACTAGCCCAATTCGGGGTTTCCGTACGGGTTTTTCAAAAGTTAGCCAAATTCTATCTAAAGAATTGTTCCACCAACTATCTGAAACGACTGAAAAAAAGTTAGTAGTTTTTTCGGATAGCAGGGAAGATGCAGCTCAAATATCAAATGGAGTTGAACGTAATCACTACAAAGATTTATTCAGAGAAGTGGTGGTAGATGAACTTCGTTTAGCTACAATTGGAGAAACGCAACTTTTAGCAGATTTAGAACTGGGGAATCCACTCTCATCTGTTTCTATGCAATATATCAGTGCTTATCCTATGGCGAAACAAAGAATTACTGAATTATTGGAACAAACAAAAGAAGTGCCGCCTCCGGCATTCAGGAGATTTTATGAAGCAGCTTTAGCTGAGTTAGAACAAATTCGTATTAAGAGGAAAACATTAATCGTACCCTGCAATGAGTTAATCAATACAACGTCTACAGATGATTGTGGAAGAATAATATTTAGGCTTCTAGGTTTAGGGGTAAACCCAGCTGGGAACGATATTAAACATCAATCTTATTGGTGGGGAAATCATGATCACCGCTGGACGGAACTTTTTGATTTTGAACATAAAAAGTGGCGGAGCAATTTACCGCCTGAGGCGGATTCTTATAAGAACCAAATATATACTAAGATCCGAAAAGAATTATCTGAGTTGTTATTCAGCAGATTGTATTTCGGATTTGAATCTTCTGGGCTTGGATACCCCATTATCAACATTGAAGATGCTTTATTGGAGGCTACCTCAAGTTCACTAAGAATTGAGTCCAGTAAATTGAAAGAAATTTGTAATTCAGTTCTGAGAATACTTGGTGATCTTTATCGACATGAGGGGTCCGATTATCGCCTAGATGACTGGGTTGAATACAAAAATGCGAAAAGTTCAGTAAAGCAATATATAAGCAGCGTTTGCGCGAAATTAGACCTCCCTTCGAGCGCCCACTCGGCTGTTGGAGAAAAAGTCCTTGAGCTATTAATAAAATCAGGACATTTTGGAGCTATTATTTCTACGGATAAACTGCTAATAAAAGTTGCAGAGGAAAATGACACTTATTGGGAATGCCCTAATTGTAAAAGACCACATCTACATTTATCAGCAAATATTTGCACTAATTGTAATACAGAAATCCCAAATGAAATTAAGGGCACATGCCGGGATTTAATGCTGCAAAATTATTTGGCGCACATGGCAACAGATGACAGAGCGCCTATCAGATTACATGCGGAAGAATTAACCGCCCAAACAGATGACCAGGCGGCACGGCAACGGTTATTTAGAGGCATTTTAATGAATACCGAGGGAAGCAACAATGTTAAAGAAGTAGACGAGATTGATATTCTAAGTGTTACCACAACTATGGAGGTAGGCGTTGATATTGGTAGTCTCCAAGCAGTGATGCTTGGAAATATGCCGCCAATGCGGTTCAATTACCAACAGCGTGTAGGTCGTGCTGGGCGAAGAGGTCAAGCTTTCTCATATGTATTAACACTATGTCGGGGAGGCAGAAGCCATGATGACCATTATTTTGAGAATCCGTCTGCTATAACAGGTGACCCACCTCCAGTCCCGTTTGTTACGATTGAGCAACCCCCTATAATTAAGAGGCTCTTAGTAAAAGAAAGTTTAAGGAAAGCTTTTAAAGCTATTGGTCTCCGATGGTGGGATGGACCGGAAAACCCTCCAGATTCACACGGAGAATTTGGTTGTAAAACTAAATGGGAGGATTATAGGGATAACATTGATAACTGGCTAAAGTTTAATAAAAAAGAGATTAAAGACATTATTGGTTGCTTAATTCCAAGTTGGCAAGCAGATAACATAACAGTAGAAAAGTTTTTAAAATATGTTCAAAACGACTTAATAAAGGAAATTGATGAATGTGCAAGTAATCCCGAATTAGTTGGGGAAGGGCTTGCAGAGTGCCTTTCGGAAGGGGCAAAACTGCCGATGTTTGGTATGCCTACTCGTACAAGGCTTTTGTATCATGGATTTGATAGCAAAACAAATGAACCTTTTACCATTGATAGAGATATAGAATTGGCTATAAGTGAATTTGCTCCTGGAGCTCAGAAAACAAAAGATAAGGCAATTCACACATCAGTAGGATTCACTGCTCCCCTTCTAAAAATAAAAGGAAAATGGCAATCATCTGTTGAAGATCCATTACCACAGAAAAATAGGTATCAAATTGCGCACTGTGCAAATTGTGGTTATATGAAGGTAGAAGAAAACTTGGAAGAATGCTTTAACTGTGGTGAAAGTATAGGAGAAAAATTTAAAATATATAATGTTGCAATACCCCTAGCATTTAGAACCGATTATTCAAAGGGAAAAGATGCTAGAGAAGAAGAAGGGGCTGTTTCAGGAGCTCCCTCGAGTATTGCTGAAGGAAAACAGGTTGTATTTAATAATGTAATAGGCACCAATTCTCAGGTTAGTTTAAACAATGATGGTCGTGTTTGGAGAATTAATGACAACAACGGGAACTTATTTAAAGGCGGTCAAATAACTACTAATTATACAAGAAATACTAGTGACAGAATTTTAAAACATTTTACCTTTAAAGGTCAATGGATACTTGAAGATTATAGGTATACAAGTGATCAGGATTTCATTACAAGTGAAGAATTAGGCATTGCTAGTGCTAAAACAACTGATTTATTAAGAATAAAGCCAATTTCAAATAATAAAGGTTTAAATCTTGACCCTATCAATATAACGACCAAAGCGTCCCTATATTCAGCAGGATTTTTGCTCCGCTCTGTGGTTTCAGAAGAATTAGATATAGATGCCGATGAAATAGAAATATCCCAGTGTTTAAGGTCTGAAGTTGGTAATGGCAGTTTTGTTGGAGAAATAATCTTTAGTGATAGGTTGCCAAATGGTGCAGGTTTTGTACGTTGGTTAGAAAATAATTGGATAACCGTGTTAAAAAATATTGTGGAACCAAATGGAAAGCACTCATTTATGGACTATTTAATAAGTGAAAGGCATCAATGCGTTACCGCATGTTATAGTTGTTTAATGAATTATAGAAATATGCAGTACCATGGATTATTGGATTGGCGTTTGGGGCTTGCTTTTTTAAGGAGTATCTATGAAAAAAAATACCAGTGTGGGCTAAATGGAGATTTTTCAACTCCAGAATTAAAAGGGTGGATTGGCTTTGCAAAGATGCTGGCTAAACAATTTGCTGATTATTTCCATTATGAATTAACCGAATGGGCAGGAATACCAGGAATAAAAGCAGGAAATAGAAATATTATTATCGTTCATCCTCTATGGGACTTAAAAAACCCTGTTGGAATGTTAGCAGATGCTGTAGTGGCTGTAGGTGCTAATATGGACACCATCGATTTTATTGATACTTTTAATCTTGCAAGGCGCCCTGGGTGGTGCCATGAAGCATTAGGAGGAAATTTGGATGATGATAATGATGCCTGGTGGTAATATCCCATCATCCATAACCCTAAGTCCAATAAAAAGGATATCAGCAAGTAGATTTTTTGATATGCAATTATGCAGCTATCGAGAAGTATTAGTATCTAATGGGTTGGAAAAACTACTTCCTTCATTGCCGAATAAGTATTTTGGCCTTGCTGCACATTCGTTTTTACAAAAAGTTGGATCAGGATTAATCAATGGGTCAGATGATTTTGAAAATGGATGGTTAACAACAGTATCAGAGGTAGAACAGTACATGTTAATGTCTGAAAGAGAAAAGCATTTGATTCCTTTGAGCAAAACAGTTAAGCAATTTGAGGTTAGAAAAAGGGTACTGTTTAATAAAGCATCAAGTTTAATAATTAATAGAAGAACAGAATGTAAATCCACTTCTAATTTATTTCAAGGAATTGAAAGCTGGTTTCAGACTACAGATGGTGTAGTAGGCGGCTATTTAGATAGGGTCTTATTAACAGAATCAGGTTATGAAATAATTGATTATAAGACAGGGGCAATTATTGATAAGGACACAATGGAAGTTAAAGACGCTTATAAATATCAGATCTTCATATATGCAGCTATATTTTATGAAAATTTAAATGAATGGCCTAGTACGTTAAAAATTCAGGGTCTTAATGGGGAAGAGTTTTCAATTAATTACAACAAAGATGAATGTATTACGTTACTAAACCAAGCAAAAGAATTGTTTCATCGTGTTAATAATTTGATAATAAGATTTAACGATCAAACGGAATTGCAAAAACATTTAGCCAAACCAGTTCCTGAAAATTGCCGATATTGCAGTGTCCGACCACTATGTAATACTTATTGGAAAGAAAGAGAGAAATATCCCCAATTAAAATGGAACAACGATATTAGAGGGCAATTTGAAAGCCTGTCTACATTAGGCAACGGCACCTATTTGCTTAAAATTAAGTCAGGTCTTTACACATATAAAATCAGGGGACTAAAACCTGATAGGCATCGAATCATAGAAGGTAGTTTTCTTAGCATCTACAATTTAACCAGCGATAAAAATGAGAATTGTTTTAGTGGAAATATATTAACCACAATATATGGTTAACCAAAATTCTGATGCCCTGCACAAATAAATTAATTTAACACTGGAACCAGCTTTTGAAAAAGCTGGTTTCTTTACTTGAAGTTTTATTATAGTGGTTGTGGTTTTTAAACAATTGAAAAAAAACAGTACTACATTCATTCTTAAATACTTTAGTTGTCTAAAAAACAAGTATAGCGAGGAGATGCGTTCAGTTTAATTCTCAACATATTTTTTCTCGATTTGAAAAATAATTGTGTATAGCAATTGCAAGTAATAGAGGATAAGACCGTCTCTTGTACTTCCTGTAAAAGAACATAAATGTACAAATGGTAAAATATGGAATATTATGGCCGTAACTATAGAATTCCAAAGTGGGTGATCATAATGCATAAAGATAAAGTAAATTTGCTTCCGGCTTATCCAACGTTTGAAGTTGAAACTTTTAAAAAAAAAATGAAAAAAACCTTACAAACTAAGTAAGGCTTAGTATATTCAATTCTATTTTAAAATTAAAGAATCTTGTCTAATTAAATGCTTGTTATCTTTTGCCCATTTAGCTAATGGTATAGCCATTGCATTAGCTAACATAACAGGGACGGCATTACCAATTTGTTTATACTGTTTGTCCAATCTATTATTTTTCTGGACATTCATATTTTTTCCATCCGAAAATATAAACCAATCTGGAAAAGTTTGAATTCGAGCAATTTCTTTAACAGATAAACGTCGATGAAGAGACTCTTCACCAGGAAGTTCCCATTTATCTGGTCCTATTTTTCGCATTTCAGGTCCGCTTGGATGAAGTGGCGCTTGCCTACCGGATGCTTGAATAGTAAAACTTTGATCACTCCATTTTTTCTTCCTATTACGAGATAAATAAATAGGTGAGAATCCACCTTCAAACCATTCACCAGGATTTGATTCTAGATCTCCAATAGCATCCTTTAAAGTAACATAAGTCAGTTTTCCATTACCATGAGTAGGTTCTGGGTGAACAAATTCAAAATCCAAATCATCACGAATTCCAACTATAAAAACTCTTTCCCTCGATTGAGGTACTCCGTAGTCACGTGCATTTACTAATTTGAATTTTACGTTATAACCTGCTGAAGCAAAATCTTGCATAATTTGCTTTATAACTTCGCCTTTACCCAAAGTCATCATACCTTTTACGTTTTCCGCAATAAATGCAAAAGGTTTAGCCTGTAAAAGGCATCGAATAAAATGAATATATAAGAAATTTCTTTCATCATCAATTAACCTTGGACCAGCTTCACTAAAGCCAGGGCAAGGGAACCCTCCTAGGACTAGATCAGCTTTTGGAAATTCCTTTACCTGCCGTATATCAATTTGTTGTTGAAAAACAGGTGGAAAATTTATTTTGTAGGATTCATTTGCTTCTTTAAATAGGTCGTTTGTATAAATGGTATGAAAGATACTGTCTTTTCTTAAGGAATTAAACCATTCTTTATCTTTAAAAGCATCACGTGCTTTTTCTTCTCCAATAACGGCAATTAAACCTGCTAATTCAACCCCTAAGTCTAATCCTCCACATCCGGAAAACAAGCTTATGACATTTATTTTATCTTCACGATAATCAAGTTCGGGGAGCTGATTATATGTTTTTATACTTTGGATTCTTTCCTGTTCCTCTTTTATTTTATCAAGTAGAAGCTGTTTTACCTGTTTTGGATCGAAATCTTTTATAGGGCGGTATTTAGCTCGTCCTCTTTCTTCAACTTTCACTTTTGTTCATACCTCCCAATAAATAATAATCTAATATTATTCTATCATCTCTATCTGGGCAAGGCCAGTTTTTTCTACTATATTATAATTGATTAACAGTAATTGTTATTTAAGTTATAATTAAGCAGAGGTGAAATTTGTGAAAAGGAATCCTAGGTTAATTGGAGATAACCATGTCAAATCGGTTTATAAAGCCTTACAACAATACATAAAAAATGAACCAATTGATTATTTTCCATTGACGGTTAGTAAAACAGTAAATTTTATTAGAAATATGTTTCCAAATATTGAGTCAGTAAATTATAAATTCGATTCAGATAACCCTGATCGGTCTAAAGACATAGAATTGTATATTGGTAAAAATAAAAAAATATCAGTTAATCTTTTTTTGATTAAAAAAGGAGGAAGAATCCAGCCGAAAAATCCCGGAGCAAAAAGTTTTTTTTCTAAATATTTTTTATCTAATACTTTACAGGAAATGTTTAATCGAATGTTTGATAAAGAGTATCAAGACTACCTATCTAGCCTTGTAAAATTAAAAATAGGGGAACATTATTTAAAAGATAAAAAGGAGTTAAAAAAACTAGTATCAGGGTACTTTCCAAAATTTACAGATGAAATTAATCCATATAGGGAAACATTTTTATATAGTCTAAGAGAATCTTGTTTTCTCTTACTAACAGATTTTTACAACAAAAAAAGTGAAGGTTTTTTTCACGCATATAATGCATTTTTTATGACGGAGGATGTTAATATTGTAACAAGTTATGGAAAGAAAGAGAATGACGTTTATGTTGAGCAATTTAACCCGGGAACTCCTCAATTTAAAGATATTCAAATATATAAGTCTGGAAAAAATACGGTTGGAATTAAATTCGGAGAAATAGCTTTAACACTAAGATTTAAATTCGAGAGTAGTCCTATTTCTTCGATAAAACTGGCTGCAAGTTATGATAAATTTCCAAATGAGTCCGAAAAAGTATCAATAAATTATTTTACATTAGAAAAAATGTTAGATTTAATTAATTCTCATCAATATTTACAGACCCCTAATAGTAGTAATGCAATTGGGAAGTGTCACGAAGCTTTAACATATTACTATTTTCTAAAAGAATTTCCTAGTGTAACTCAAGTTGAAACCGATGAATGTGTAGAGCTATTGAGTAAGTATTATTCACTCGTAAAGCCAGATGTATTAAAAAAACTTTATCGTTCTACATCAACTATAATTTCCGTTGTAAGGGAAAAGCTTCATCAAAAATATGACACTTTTAAAATCGAAAGTATTGAGTTAGTTCCAGAAAACTATATTTACGATCGACTGGATACTGGTGATCTACAATTAATTTTATTAGTTGATAAAGAATATGTTGTTGAAAAAATATCTTTAAAAGCTCTTGCTAAAAAGAATAATAAAATTACCACTAAGAATCCAGGAATAGGAACAATCCTTGGTCCAACCTACTTCAATGTTGGATCCATGGAAACTGTTGTCAATGAAGTAAAAACGAAGTTTTTAATTGGTGAACTTAGCCATAAGGAAAGTTTAGAAATACTTGCCACAGAACTAGGTGAAAATTTAAAAATTGCAACACAGGAGCAATTAAAAAGGGGGATTGAAAACCTCCTAGGTAAAGCCATAATGGCAGTTACATTCTACGATGAGAATGTAAGTTATTGCAAAGAGCATTCAAGAATTGAAGATGAGGTATCAGTATACATTAAATCCCCTACTGCAATTCAAAATACTCTTGCCTGGCATAAAGATTTTGAATCAATTAACCTTCGCGTCAAGTTTAGCAAAGGACAAAAACATGGATGGTCATCAGTTAAATTAACTTCCGAATATCAACTTAAATAATATTAGTATAAAAAATTGAATTATCAATATACGAACTTTAAAATAAAAATTATAAATGGGTGAAATTACAAATGACTCGAAAGAGAGAGATGACGATTGTATAGAAAAGAACTATTTATTAAGTGGTTAACTGAAAATGCGGGTTTAGCAGAATCAACAGTTTCAAAGTATGCTAATGCAATTGAAACTATTTCTGGAGAATTAGTTGAATATAATGTTATACAAGGAAGTTTGTATAACATTAGTGACCCTATAGTTCTTGAGACATTAAAACTAAAATATCTTTCTATACCAGAATTTAAAGATAAAGATACCCGTGGAAATAGAATGTATAGTAATGCATTAAAACATTATAAAAACTATCTTAGTTCACTATATTAAAATCTACTATTTAAACATTTATCAATGAGTTTTTATCCATTTTGTGACCTTTTTACACTAAATATTATAAAAGAAAATGATTATGCATTAGCTATTTTCGATCGTTATCCGGTAAACAATGGCCACATATTGATCATTCCGAAAAGAACGTAGCGAACTTTTTCGATACAACAAACAATGAGAGAAAAAGAATGAATGATCTTTTAAAAGAGTGTAACTTGCAATTGGATGAAAAATATCAACCGGATGGTTATAATATCGGGATCAATTGTAACGAAGCTGCAGGTCAGACAGTATTCTATGTTCATATGCATTTGATTCCAAGATATAAAGGAGATATGGAAAATCCTCGCGGTGGTGTGAGAGGGGTAATTCCTGAGAAAAGAATTTACTAAGATTATTTAATTATATTTAATTCAAAAACAAGAACATACGTTTTTGTAATATTAATTTTGATATTATTATAGTATCTACATAAGCAGGGAGGGCGGTGGCACCTGTTTCCCGTTTCTTGTCCGTGGCCATGTCACAGCAAGGAAAGGTGGTGTTGCCGATGACAATCTTTGAGGTACTGGTTTTAGTGATCAGTTTTGCAACTTTGATTGTCTTGATAATCAAAGAAAAGTAACCCTCCCTGTTCGGCTATAGGCAAAGGGTTACTCTTGACTTATAAGCCACCGCTCTTCTGCGGAGTAGCTATTGGAACGCTGATGCTAGAACATCGGCGTTCTTTTTTATTGTATTCTTATATTTATTATAATATGCGTAATATTATAATGAAAGGAAACTACTCTTTTATATCTCAAATTTTAATGGGCTATTTCGAAATTTATTTTGTGAAGTAAAGCAACTTGGTAATACTTCTTCTATTTATTCTTTAAACAACCGAAAGTTTTCCTACGTCTTTTAAAGTATTAGTATCTTCATCTTTCTACATTTTGAAACTAGTGAAAGGGCCATAAGATATATCTTGCATCGCAAAAGAAATCATCAAATCGCGTTATTTGTAAGAGAGTATATGAGGGAATATATCTATACCTCGCCTTATGTGTTTCTTGCTGATTTACTAAAACATTCAGGAAATAAGCCGATGAGTTTTATACGGAAGATAAGAGGGGAAATGCCTTCTTATTTAGTACCGATGGCAAATAAAAATATACCATAATCCCCATCTAAAACGAACGTACGTTTCAGTTGGGGATTATGGAATGAAAAGTTTAGCTACATAGCAGGGAGGGCGGTGGCACCTGTTTCCCGTTTCTTGTCATGTGACCATGTCACAGCAAGGAAAGGAGGTGCTGCTGACGACAATCTTTGAGGCACTGGTACTAATGATCAGTTTTGCAACTTTGATTGTTATGATTATCAAAAAAAAGTAATCCTCCCTGTCGGTTAATGGTGAAGGTTACTTTTGTCCATAGCCGCCGCTCTTCTTGCGGAGTAGCTACTGGAACGCTGATGCTCGAACATCGACGTTTTTTTTTATTGTATTCTAATAATTATTATAATATACCCAATATTAAAATGAAAGGAAACTACTATTTTAGTAGCTATCTTATACGTCTCATTTGAGAAGAATGTATACTTTAAGCTATAAGATAACATTTTTAATATTCGTATTTACGGAAGCAAATAAGTTTCGCAAGATTACTTAAATGGAAAGCTTCCATTTTGGTTATATCATGATTTTAAAATATTTTGTGATAATAGATATTTTTAACCAAGGGCTATTAATTTACTATTGAAAACAATGAAAGTTGGGTATCTTAATTTATAGATAATTGTATGTGAAATTATAATAAATAACTAGTTCAGAGGAGTGAAATATATGAGTGAAAAAGATACTACTTCACTTCAATGGGACAAGAATTTGGATGGTTTATTAAAGAAAATGGGTTTAGCAGGTAGTCCAATTGATGTTATACATTCAAAATTAAAGGCAGAATTTCATGAAAAGCTGTACATTGGTTTTTTCGGTTCTCCTGGAGCGGGTAAATCTACATTGATGAACAAGATAGCAGGTGAAAAACTTGCTGATGCTGGAGTGAAGCCTGGTGTAAAGTTAACGGAGTTTGCCTGGGGGGAAAATGATTCTATCATTTTTACGGATCTTCCAGGATTCGGTGGGATTCCTGAAGAACACGCTTATGAAAACTATTGGGATGAGTATGAAATAGATAAATTTGATGTGTTGATTTGTATATTTGAATCAAAATTAAATGAAATGGATGTAAAGTTCTTCAAAAGAGCCATTGATGTAGGTAAAAAAGTTATTTTTGTTAGAAGCAAATCAGATGCCATCTATGATGAAGAAATTCCAATTTCTGAACTGAAAAAGCAAATTGAAAATGAATTTATAAAAAAAGTGTTTGGAGAAGAGTTTTCTTTATTATTTGTTAGTTCCAAGACTGGGGAAGGGATTGATGAGTTGTTATTTAATATCTCCAATCAGCTGGATGAGCAAATGAAAGAAAAATTTTTTCGTAATGCTAAAAGCTACTCAGAGTCCTTTCTTAGATATAAAGAAAAAGCTTCGTTAAAGACTGCTTTACTTTACTCAACTCTTTCGGCAGGAGCGGGTGCTATAATGATACCCGGATTAGGAGCAGCAATCGATATTCCTTCAACGATAAAAATGGTGAAAGAAATTGGTAGAAACTTTGGATTATCAAATAAAAGAATTAACCTACTGGAAAGTAAAGCCTCCAGTGAATTGAAAAAATACCATTTAATCATTCAAACGTTACGCAATGTTGGAAAAGAAATAGTGATAAAATACGTTTTAGAAAATGCCGGTAAAGTAGCATTGAAGACTGTTGTTAAAATAATTCCAATTGTAGGCGCAGGTGCAGGGTTTGCACTTACTTATAATGTTGGTAAAAACACCATAAAATCTTGTAGTGAATTAGCACAAAAGATAATGAGAATTGAGCTTGATGAGCAATACAGGTAAATAATAATCAAGTATAGGGATGAAAAAGTACAATAAAAAAGAATTTCTCGAAAATGTTGGATCGATAATAATTGGAGCTTTTTCATAAATATATTATAATTGACCCTAATTTTTAGATTTTAGGAAAAGTATTCACTGATTAATTTGTGGATTTACTAGAGTTTAGAGGTCATAAACGAAGAATGCATCACGAGGAAAGGCACTTATATTTGCTACAGAGGACAAATAAAAATATACTAAAAAATAGTAAAATAAGAACATATGTTTCTAAAGAAAATTATGGTATAATTTATTCAGCTACATAAGTAGGGAGGGTAGTGGCACCTGTTTCCCGTTTCTTGTCTTGTGATCATGTCACAACAAGAAAGGAGGTGTTGCCGATGACAATCTACGAAGCACTGGTTTTGATGATCAGTTTTGCATCTTTGATTGTTATGATTATAAAAGAAAAGTAACCCTCCCTGACTGGCAATTGGGTAAAGGGTTACTCCTTTCTAATTAGCCACCGCTCTTCTGCGGAGTAGCTATTGTAACGCTGATGTTGCTGCATCAGCGTTCTTTATTTATTCTATTCTTATATTTATTATAATATACGGAACCTTAAAATGAAAGGGAACTACTTTTTTAGTTATACAAACTTTTTAAAAAAAGAGATCTTACCTTTCATATGGGATTATGATTTATTCTTTAGATTTTAGTCATTATAAAGATGAAATGGTAATATAAAATCATGGAAAAATGAATAAATAGAACAAATTAATATTTCATTTCAATGAATTCCATGTTTTAAATAGTGGCAGTAATAAATGTAGCATATACTAAGTTAAAAGAAATGAAGGAGATCCAATGACAAATAATACATCAACCAATACTGGCTGGAATTTTGACAATAGTTATGCTCGTCTTCCAAAGTTATTTTATAGTACGATTAATCTCAATCCTGTTATATCACCAAAAATGATCATCTTCAATTCTCCTTTAGCAACAACACTTGGATTAAATGAAGAGGCATTGAAAAGTCAGGAAGGAGTAGAAGTACTTGCTGGTAATCGGATTCCAGAAGGCGGATTGCCGCTTGCTCAAGCATATGCAGGTCATCAATTCGGGCACTTTAACATTTTGGGAGACGGACGAGCGCTTTTGCTTGGAGAACAAATTACTCCTCATGGTGAGCGAGTGGATATACAACTAAAAGGATCAGGGAGAACACCATATTCTCGCGGTGGCGATGGTAGGGCAGCACTTGGTCCGATGCTGCGTGAATATATAATAAGTGAAGCGATGTATGCACTTGGGATCCCAACTACTCGTAGCCTATCAGTGGTATCAACTGGAGAGTCGATTATCCGTGAAACTGTACTACCTGGTGCTATCATGACACGTATTGCTGCTAGCCATTTGCGGGTTGGCACGTTTCAATATGCATTAAACAAGGGAACTGTTGATGATTTACGAGCTTTGGCCGATTACGCGATAGAGCGGCATTTTCCTGACATTGTTTCTGATCAGAACAAATATCTATCGTTCCTAAGGGATGTAATTAGGAGACAAGCGGAACTGATTTCTAAATGGCAGCTAGTTGGTTTTATTCATGGAGTGATGAATACGGACAACATGACCATCAGTGGGGAAACAATTGATTATGGACCTTGTGCTTTTATGGATACCTATGACCGTGCAACTGTATTCAGTTCGATTGACGTTCAAGGCCGTTATGCGTATGGTAATCAACCATATATGGCTGCCTGGAATCTCGCAAGATTCGCGGAAACTCTTATACCTTTGTTACACGATGACGAGAAAGAAGCGCTCGAACTTGCCCAGGATGCAATTTCGAATTTCAGTAAATGGTATCAATCCTATTGGCTCAAGGGAATGAGAGCAAAACTAGGGTTGTTTAACGAAGAACAAGAGGATGAAGGTCTTATTGAGGATCTCCTTACTCTAATGGAAAAGCATAAAGCGGATTATACAAATACTTTTCTTGCATTAACGTTTGATCGGAAGGAAGAAACAGATTTATTTTACAGCAAAGAATTTGAAGAGTGGAATGGTCGCTGGCAGACACGGTTAAAGAGGCAGGAGGTAACGAAAGACTCTTCCCAACAGTTGATGCGTAACTCTAATCCAGCGGTAATTCCGCGCAACCATCGAGTGGAGGAAGCACTAGAAGTAGCGTCGGAACATGGAGATTACAGTGTGATGGAGAAGTTGCTTGAAGTTCTGGCAAATCCATACGCACATACTGCAGAACAGGTGGAATACGCTAAACCGCCTGAACCATCGTCTTGTGAATACAAAACTTTTTGTGGTACCTGATGTTAATCATCAGGTGCTTTTTAATGGGATGAAATTGCACAAATAATTGTGGTACAGTATCAAGTGTGAATGTGTATTCTAATTCGCTTTCTCTACTTTTTTAAAATTATTTAGAAGAATACTTAGTTCTTTTAAGGTGGCAATCAGTTTCATAGGGAAGTAGAGTGAGGTAATTCCATAGTATATGGACACCAGAAAGAATATATCATAGGTTAGAGGCAATTACAAAAAATTAAATGAGAACATATGTTTCTAGTTAGTTTTATAATAATATATTAATAGCTACATAAGCAGGGAGGGCGGTGGCACCTGATCCTCGTTTCTTGTCCCGTGGCAATGTCACAACAAGAATGGAGGTGTATGCTGATGACAATCTTTGAGGCACTGGTTTTGATGATCAGTTTTGCATCCTTGATTGTTTTGATAATCAAAAAAAAGTAACCCTCCCTGTCGGTTAATGGTGAAGGTTACTTTTGCCGTTTGCCACCGCACTTCTTGCGGAGTAGCTATTAGAACGCTGATGCTGGAACATCGGCGTTCTTTTTTATTGTATTCTTGTATTTATTATAATATACGCAAACTCTAAATGAAAGGAACTACTCTTTTCGTTATCTAAGATTATATCTTTTTAGCAGCAAATTCATCATCATTAATCCCAATTACTACTTAGAAACCGATTCCACCGTTTTCGAACCCTGTATTCTAACCGAAGCTCTTCTGACTAAAACGAAATAGGCAAGGAATGCTAGTAAGCTAGAACAAAAGATGGTAACGCCCATTGGAATTCCTGTATACGAACCAGCTATTCCGACAAGTGGAGCAGATAACGATCCAAGCACAAATGGCAATAAGCCCAATAATGCGGAAGCACTGCCCGCAATATGTCCTTGTGATTGAATGGCTAGTGCAAAAGACGTCGTTCCAATAAGACTGATCGATAATACAAAAAAGAAAATCGGGATAGCAACAGCGATAAGCGGTGCTTTTAATAGAAGAGCAATGAGTAAACTTAACCCGGCTATGTTAGAGATCCCTAACCCAATCTTTAAGAACGTCCGCTCTGAAATAGTGTAGGTTAAGCGACCAACTGACTGACTTCCGATAATTAATGCTAGGCCATTCACTCCAAATAAGAGACTGAACTGTTGTGGAGTAACATGGTAAATATTTTGATAGACAAATGGAATACCTGAAACATATGCAAAAATTCCAGCAGTCGTAAATCCTTGAGTAAATGCATATCCCATGAATTCACGATCCTTGAATAAAGAACCAAAGTTGCTCAAGAGTTGAGGCAAGTTACTTGGTATCCGTTTTTCCACTGGCAACGTTTCTTTAAGTTTCAATGAAACGGTGAATATTAATACAGCACTAATACAAGCCAATGCTATAAAAACCCCATTCCACTTCGTAAAAGAAAGGATGACACCGCCAGCAACTGGTGCAACGATTGGACCGAGATTACCCACTAACACCATTAACGTAAAAAACTTCGTCAGTTCCTTTCCACTGAACAAGTCCCTAACGACAGCTCTGGAGACCACAAGACCACCGGCTGCAGAAAAGCCTTGAACAAAACGAGCTCCAATAAGGAAATAGATGTTAGGTGCAAACGAGCACGTTAAAGAAGTTAATAAGTATAAGCAAAGGAAAAATAATAAAGGTTTCCGACGACCTTTAACATCACTTAATGGACCAATAAATAATTGTCCTATCCCTAGACCTAATAAACATGCAGTTAAACTAATTTGTACAAGGGAAGCTGTTGTATGAAAATCTTTTACAATTGTAGGGAAGGAAGGTAAGTAAGTATCGATTGTAAAAGGTCCTAAAAGTCCAAGTGATCCTAAGAGTAAAGCAAGTTGAATTCGTTGTTTTCCACTAGGTGTATTCAATTTCTCCGCACCTTTCTATAAAATTAGTATTTCATTGTCGTTCCTAGTACAAAACCAATACAACGACATGAATATTTGTTTCACAATGACCAGAAATTCATTTCGATTTCCGAAATTGCATAATTTTCATTATAACGTGATTTCACTTAAGGGTAAACATTAAAATATGTTCCGGCAGTTATTTTATAAAGTTACATTAAATTGTGTCTAATTATAAAAAAAGAAGAACATATTTTAATTTCCATCATATACTGACTTCTGTGAGCAATTTTATATGGTGGAGGTAAGAAGATGGAAGATATTCAGTTAAAAATAATAAGGAAAAACGAAAGCAAGGATGGAAATAATGGATATAAGATTATAGAAGTTAAAGTATCCGATCCTTCAGAAAGTTTATATGCAGTTGTTACTCCTATAAAAAAACAATAGGGTGAAAAGTCTCTACTTAGAAAACTATCTTTCAAGTAATTATACATAGAAAGATGGTTTTCTTTTTAGGTAAAGATTGGACTAGGTGTAATTCTATTAAATTTAGATGGTGAAAGAAGAAAACTTTCGAAGTAGTTATTGCACTGATTTTAGGAACGTATCTGGTACTTAATATAATATAGGCACAATATTAATATGAAGGTATTCGAATCACACTGAAAATTTTAGGATTTATCAGTTAAGAATATTTCATATATTTTCGGAAGTAATCAATTCTTTAATTTTGTAGTACAATAAAGAAGTATTCAATCTATTTATTTTAAGGAGTTTTTGTAAGGTGAAAGTATTAAATAAAATTTTCAACCATTATTGGAGCCCTTATGTCGCCATTGGAATTGCTGGTGTACTAAGTGCTCTCTATTTTGGAATTACTAAAACCGTCTGGGCGGTAACTGGTGAGTTCACTAGATTAGGAGGGCATATCTTACAGATTTTTGGTGTTGATATTTCTGATTGGGCCTATTTTAAACTAATACATATGCAAGGAACTACTTTTAGTCGTACAGATGGTTGGATAGTTTGGGGAATGTTTCTTGGTGCGCTTATCATGGTGCTTTTCAGTAATAGCTTTAAAATTCGGATCCCTAAACAAAAGAGACGATTAGTTCAAGGTCTGATTGGTGGAATCATTGCTGGTTTCGGTGCACGATTAGCCTTAGGCTGTAATCTGGCTGCTTTCTTTACAGGGGTTCCGCAATTTTCGCTGCACTCATGGATATTTATGGTGGCAACGGCAATTGGAACTTTTTTTGGTACCAAGATTGTTCAATTAAAATGGTGGAAGGGCAAGCCGGTTCTGCAAATGGGAAATACAGCCCAGCTTTTGAACAAGAAACGTCCCATTCAACCATACATTGGCGGACTCTTAGCTATCCTCTATATTGGAATTATTGTCTATTTATTTGTAACAGGTAAAACGATGCTCGGAGTCGCAGCTATCTTCGGAGCGGTTTTTGGTATTTTAATAGAAAGAGGACAAATTTGTTTTACTTCGGCTTTTCGTGATTTATGGATCAGCGGGAGAGCAACAATGACGAAAGCGATTTTACTTGGAATGGCAATCAGTTCCGTGGCAACTTTAATCGTCATTATCGTGTATGGGTTAGAGCCAATTACGAAGATTGCAGCTCCAAGTACTTTTATTGGCGGCTTGCTGTTTGGATTCGGTATTGTCTTGGCAAGCGGTTGTGAAACCGGAATGATGTATCGATTGATGGAAGGACAAGTTCATTATTTGATGGTTTTTATTGGCAATATTGTTGGGGCAACTTTCCTTGCCTATGCTTGGGATCATCTCGGAGTAATTAACTTGCTTGTTAAAAGCGGAAAACCAATAAATCTTATCTCGATTATGGGACCAGCAGGGGCACTCATCACAACTCTAATCCTGCTAGCGATAAGCTTTATCATTGCATTCTATTGGCAAAAAAATTATCGGTTTGAGGTTGGTTTCAAGAAAGGGGATCGTAAGCATGTCCATTGATTTTACATTAGATATTAGAGGAGAATCCTGTCCATATCCTGTAATCTATACTCTAGAAGCGTTAAGAGATATGGAAAAAGGCAAGCTTCTACAAGTAATAACTGATTGCCCATCCTCCTTCATAAATGTTCCTGAGGAAGTAGTCAAGCACGGATATAAATTAGCTCAAGAACCAGTGAAAAATGGTCAGGAATATCTTTTTTATATTATTTCATAAAGTATTATCTAAAAGATCCTTCACTATTTGTGTAACGGGTTTACTTGTGAGGTGCAATACAATAATTATCAAGTAAAATAACAGTGTTAATAACAGTGAATTCGTCTTTAAAATCACACATTAAATCACGCTAAAAGGAGCTTGAATTTATCAAGTTCCTTTTTATTATTTACGAAGGATTCTGATTATTTTTGTTAAAATAGTTATAGAGAGAGTTTGAGGTTGGGAAGTTTCTAACGGATACTTTGAAGAAGGGACATAGTAAAACTTTTATTAAATGTGAATCGTCTAAAAAATAAAGGGGGGATATGGATTAAATGAGATTATTATCTGTCATTGTTATTTGTTTTGTAGTCATATTAAGTGGGTGTAGGGGAAGTGCTAATACTGCATTAAATACTTCTAAACTTGAAAAAGTCGAAGTTAAAGGAAATGTTACCGAAGAACAGTTAAAAAATTTGCCAATTCCTTATAAAGCACCATCTGTTAAAGAGGGTTTAGATGCTCTTCCATTTAAAATGAAATTGCCTACAAATTTACCATCTGAATTAGGTAAGTTTCTACCACCAGAAATCGACGACTTTGAGCACGATGGAAAGAAAATAAGAGTTAGATTCACAGCTTTTTCAAAAGACTTAGAAGATGAACTTATACTCGAAGTAACTGCTCATAATTTCAAAGTAGGTTATGGAGGAAGTGCAGAGGAAGTTGAAATTCAAGACGGCATAACTGGAAACTTAGGAAATTCACTTAATTTTGAGAAGGATGGAGTATATTATGACATATCCTATAACAAGGATATGGAAAAAGAAGATTACAAAAAAACTCTTATAGAACTAGCAAAGCAAATTTTACAGTAATGGGTGTGTTAGTTAAATAGTAAATATAAATAATGGAGGTTGCCCTAGTTCGTTTTAAACTAGGCAACCTTTTTACTTGAAGTACAGGATGTCGTTCATTGTAAACTGTTTATCTGTTAGACCAAGTTGTTGTGCAGGAGTTTGTTTGTTCTTTCTATCTGATTTCATCGCTAAACAAAAGTTGTAGTAGGTTCTTAATATGGTTATAGACATTTGTGCATACTTAGGGTTGAAATTAGCATAAATATAGCTTTTGCCGCCACCTCTAGCAGTTACTAAGGGGCGTTCAAGAATGGATAATCTTCTTCGTATATGCTGCATAAAGTTGTTGGTTGGTCTATCACTTACTTTTAAGATCATATTTGCTACATATTCATCATTAATGGAGCTTAAGTCAGTTGTACAATCTACAAGATAATTTCCTTTAAAGTTTGGTATATAAATGCATTTATTTTTAATATTGGCTGTCTCGTAAAGCTTCTTATTTTTAAACCGATTCATCATTCCTAAAATTTTCCGATATAATAAAATAATTGTTTAATCATTGGAGGCACTTATGAAAAGAATAATGTTGTTATCATTATTATTTATATTTATGATTTCCTCCTCCGTTCAAGCGTTGTCCTGGACTTATCCTTTTGTTGTTTGGAAAGGAAAGGTTTATGAAGTAAAGCAAGAAGAAATTATCAAAGTCAACAAGATTGGTAAAATCATAGGGGAAGTAAAGACCAAGCCAAATGATATGACTGGAGATTATTATGGAGATGCTTCAAACTATTATCCGAAAGGAACAAAATATTATGAAATAAAAGGGATATCAACTTCTACTGCAATTGCAGTAAAAGAAGAGGTTCATTGGGTAAAGGCTGTTTATATTCAAAAAGCGCCTTTTCACATAATGAATGTAATCTCTAACTTCTATTTCATATGTGCTGTTATAATAATTGCACTAATTTTAGTCGGAGTTATATTACGAAATAAAAAATTGAAAAATCAACGATAATATGGAAATCAACTTATTTTTGACCTCTAATTGAGGTCTTGAATTATGCATTTGATCATTCCAGAAAAATAGGGCGGGTAAAATTTTTAAATTTGGGCTGTTTTGGAAATGTCTATTTACTTATTTGTAAATGTTTTTTCTAAAGAATTTATCTTACATAATAACATAGGCTGTATTTTCGGCGGGGTGGGCAAAAACAACAAAATGATAAAATAAATTGATTAGGAATGTATGTTCGTATATAATTAAAATATCAATTATTATTTAATGGAGATGCCTGACCCCAACAAAGGTCGGTCATATAAAACTACGAGGAGGAAATCATTTTGGAACAAATGAATGCACCACAGGTACGGATTGTACCTTGGAACGACGGCGACCTTGATTTGCTTCGTCTTCTAAATGCGCCGGAAATGACTGTACACTTTGGTGGTCCTGAGACTGAGGAGAAAATTCTTGCTCGCCATAAACGATACTGTGAGATTGCCGGACAAGGAACCGGCCGTATGTTTAAGATTCTTCTACTACCGCACAACGAAGTAGTTGGCAGTGTAGGCTATTGGGATCAGGTTTGGCAAGAAGAAGCTGTTTTTGAAATGGGATGGAGTGTTTTGCCGGAATTTCAAGGTAGAGGAATAGCGACAGAAGCAACAGCGAAAGCCATCGCTTCTGCAAGTTCTGAAAAGAAGCATCGATTTATTCATGCTTTCCCTAAAATCAACAACCCCGCTTCGAACGCTGTCTGCCGCAAGCTCGGTTTACAGTTGATGGATGAGTGTAATTTTGAATACCCTATTGGGAATATCATACGATGTAATGATTGGAGATTGGAAATAAGCGAAAAATAAATCAATAAAAGTAGCCCTACCTGATGGTTACTAGGTGAAGGGCTACTGTTTGCCATTAGTGAGTTGCTATTGGAAAGCTGATATTCGAGCATAGTCATTTGCATTTGAAATGGCAGACTCATATGACTGTCTGTGAATGTCAAAATTCAATGTGTAGAAATTACCGAACTAACAAAAGATGGTAAAGAATGAAATTTGAATAATACGAACGACCGTATTAAAATGTGTTTCGGAAAAAATCATTGAAATGTGATTATGGAGGTATTGTATATGTATGTAACGATTGCAGACTTTATTAGAGAATGGAATCGGGAGGCAACGCTAACTCAAAAGGTTTTGGAAGGTTTAACTGATGATTCATTGAATCAAAAAGTTTACCCAGAAGGGCGTACTTTGGGAAGAATTGTTTGGCATTTTACAACAAGTATTCCAGAGTATTTAGCTCATTTCGGGCTGAAAGTAGATGAAGTAGAAAAAGCAAAAAATGTCCCAACTTCAGCTAAGGAAATTGCTGAAACCTTTAAAAATATTAGTTCTGATGCAATCAAAGCCATTGAACAGCAATGGACAGACGAATCTTTGAAGGAAGTGCAATCTGCATTTGGCAGGGAAGAAACAAATGCTCAAATTTTAATGGGACTAATTAAGCATATTGTTCATCATCGTGGACAAGTTACAATTCTTATGCGTCAAGCTGGCATCAAACCTTTTGGGGTTTATGGACCTCCAAAAGAAGATTGGATTCACTTAGGTGTAGAAAATCCACCACTTTAATATTATTACTAACCAGTTCGTTAGTCTTAGGAAAGGGAAACCCAGTAGATATAGGGTTTCCCTTAATTTTGATCTATTATCAACATTAATGTTTAGCAGAACTAATATTAAGAATGAATCTCTAAACGATTTATCTTATTTCTGTTCACTTTATTTCGCGAATTCTTTTTGCTTGCAAAGAAGATGCCGCAAAGAATAAAGGCCAAACCTATTAGCATGTTCCATTTAATATTTTCATGAAGCAATATACTTCCCCACATAATTCCGCTTACAGGGATAAGATAGGTGACCATTGTTGCGATTTCGGGTGCTCCTTTTTGAACAATAAAATAATAAATGATATAGGCTATTCCAGAGCCAAACAATCCTAATCCCATTATAGCAATGGAATTTGGTAAGGAAAGCAGCTTGGAAACATGGATATGTTCCGTAGAAAAAGCGACTATTCCGCTCCCTAACATACAAGTCAGTAACGTGCAAAAGGTAACTTGGTACATGGATAGTTGGTCAGAAAGACGTTTGGAAAGCTGCGCTCCAATAGCATAAAATAATGAAGCAATTATCATTCCCAAAAAGCCTAATTTATTCACAGTTGCGATCGAACCAGGATGTATCCCAAGCAATATCATTAAACCAAAAATGGAAATAACCATTCCAAACCACTGTAAAGCAGTTGATTTCTTTCTAAAGAATAAATTCCCCAGAACCAAGGTCCATAATGGAGTTGTTGCGTTTAAAATAGAAGCTATGCTACTTGATATTTTTGTTTCGCTAAATCCGATGATAGCCCATGGGATAGCCGTATTTATTAATGCCATAATTACCATCGGAAACCAAGGAATCGTCTTAAATCCAAAAGGCTTTTTCAAAATGATCATGATAATGGTAATGAGGATAACTCCTAACGTAGAGCGAAGAAAAGCAATGGTCCATGGATCAAAGTCTGTAAGTAAAACTTTGATAAAGTAAAAGGAACCACCCCAAATAAGACTTAGTAAAACTAAAGCAAACATGACAGCACGATTCATTGAATCCCTTCTTTCCAACTAATATTCCAAAAATTTCATTTGTTTTACTATTCGATTATATTATGAAATTGACCTTGGTAAAATAGTCAGTTTTAAAAAAAATAAAAGGACATATGTGAGGGAGGATTCCCGCACACCGCCTTACCAACCTCCATCCCAATAAAAGGGGAACCCTTTCTAATCCATACGGCTTTATTTGGCTGAATATTATTATTTTTGTTACAATTAGAAGAAATGAAATAGTTCCAATGATAGGGGAAATAGGTAAAAATGGGGGGAGGAAACGTTGAAAAAAAATGCTGGATTATTATGCTCATTAGTACTATTAATAGGATCTATTATTCCTATTAAACTTGCATCTGCTCATAGTGTCAGTAAAACTGGTAGTGAAAAGCAATGGTGGGTTTACTTAGGCTACCATGCACCGACTAAAACATAAAATTTCTTTTTTGTGGTCGGAACTAACCGAAAATGGAAGAATCCTTGGAATGCAGGAGAAAGTGATTTTTATGTAGGTTCTGGTAATCATTTGAAATTAGTAAAAACTTCGTCTCCTGAAACAAACAACTACGTTGAAACCACAAAAGTTGATAGTACTTCTTGGGTTGCACGAATAATATCAAATTATTCAGGTGAACATACTACATCTTGGCATGGACAATTTAATTTAGCTAAATCTTTATCAGATACCGAGTGACCGAGTGGAATAAGAAAATTAACGAATACCTGGATGAGGTAGAATGAAAACTTTTATATGCTTGCATGAAATATCTATGCAAGATTTTCACTTAAATATTTCTTAGCATAATTAAATATTAAGTTGGGGATGGTTTCCATGCGAAACATATCATTTTGTTATTTATTAATATTATTAATCCTAGTAACAGGCTGTTCCAAACAAGATAACATTGTAATAATTGAAGGAAATAATATAAAAAACGTTAATTTGGTCTATGACTTTTATTCAAATGTTCAAAATAATGAACCTTCAACGTTAGTAATAGAGAATAGAAATGGTATAGAAGGTCAAAAATCTGTTTCAACATATAAATTTGATGGAACTAGTATATCCTATGAAGTTGTAGAACCTAAAGAAATTAAAGTATCCATAACTGTATGTAAAACGCTTGAAAAGGAAAGGAAGGTAAATTTTATTTCATATAATTTATCTGAATGTGATAACACGGGATTGGGGAAAAATGCGTTTCCTATTATTGAGATTCCTAAATAGGGTTCCTACCAACTAATTTAGTTAACATAACAGTCAATAGAGGAAGCCACTCACACAACAAATCCCTGAAAATGACCCAATTTGGACGAATTCAGGATTTTTTATAATACAAATGAAAATGAATTTCTACAAAATTATAAACACTATGATATTTTGCTCGATAGTTAGTGAAATCAACGTTAATAAATATGAAGATACTGTCGATTAACACAAATGTATTTATAGCCTTATCCTGCAATAGGGCAATATGGTGAAATAACTAGGATATTCTAAGGAAGAAATAAAGTTAATACAATATTTAGAGTGGAATGGCTTTGAAGAGGATGATTTGGTACAGAATTATGTGAAACGGTCAAATAGGTCCTAATAAATAGCAACATAGAGCCAGTAGAAGTTAGGTGGCAATTGCCTGTTATAGAAATAAATTATAAAAATCTTAAGGATGAAACGAAAGGAGCTGGTAATAAATATGAAAAGAATTAAGTATTTAGCAGTCGCGTTAGTTATTGTAGTTTTACTATCATTATTTCTTTATCAGAATTTCATATATTATATGATCCCCTTCAATCCTATTAAGGAGTATGCATCCGAATCCCAAGTTGACTTTCATTTTACAAAAAATCTCCCAAATGGTGAATCAGTCAATGCAAAATGCCATGAATCGAATAATTGTGACTTAGTTTTGAAATACATTAGCGATCTAAAATTATTACCTTTGAAGAATAATAATAAACTAACCTTACCTCCCAAGAAAGGCAATGGAACCTATTTAACAGGAATGTTAGAGTTTGACCAATCAAGAGAGATATTTATCGATGATCTATATACAGACAACCCTACTGTTCTTTATATTAGTTCTTTTATACCTAGGTTCAAAGGAGAAGGATATTATAAAATTGTAGGTTCTAAGTTTGATTATAACTATATTTATAATTTGCTTGGTGATACTAAGTAAAAAAAAAGAGGATATTTATCGAGAGGTGATACCTAAGTGTGGAAGTATTTTAGATGTTCTCAATGGACCAGTTTTGGAACAAATAATAACTTGAAGACCTTGTATATAATCAAATAATAAAGATTTGAGGAGATTTTAACTTCAACCTAACAGAGCAGGAAGTTTAATTGAAGAAAGATTTACGATTCCTTAACTATTATTAATGGTATAATTCCGTATATAAAAAAGGCTGTATCCGCAATGATTGCTGTTTATCGAACCTCTATTTAATAGTTTTATTTTTTTCTGAAGGGCATCTGATTCGAACTCGATATGTCCAAATTTACACAAATAGTAAAGAGCGCAACAAAATTTGCGAAGAGATCCTAAAAAACACAAACAAAAATCATTTTAATTTACTATTAGAGGTTATCAATGAAGTTATATACACTTAAAAGGAAATTCAATGGATATAAAAAAGGAACACAATTTTACTTGATCGCCGAATCAGAATTTATAGGAGTAAAAGAGTTTGTATTGAGAACAAAAGATTTAAAGAATAGTATATCGGTCAATGAAAGTGAACTACTTAAGATTTTTTTTTCATAAAGGTAATCTTTTTATCGAATAAATGCGAAGTTTAGGGGGCTTTACATAAATAACGATATTCAGCAATCGGACGCTTTCCGGGGCAATGATAAAGTCCAATTTCTCCAATTTTATTGCGGAGAAAATGGGCTTTTTTATATTTACTCATAGTGTAAAATAACTCCTTAAGTGATAAGTTAATAGACTCACAATATCACCTATCATATTAAAAAAGTACAAAATATGATATTTAGGTTATGCCCAAGTAAGTTCACAAGATAAAAACCTCATTACCCAAATCGAATAACTCAAAAAAAATTAGTGAACTGGATTGGGAAATGATCAAGGAGAAGTAACGTTCTGAAATTAAATTGTCCAAGTGAAAGGGAAAATATAGAGGAAGGATGAAAAAAATACATAGAAAAGCATCCAGGTATGAATTATGCCATTAAATAACGATATACAACAGATAAAACCGTGAAAGAAATCTGTACAATAACAGGGGGGAGTCAGGCAGCGTTTTATCGAAAATTAAACTAGGTGGAAGAAAAAAATACTTAATAAGGAATTAGAAATCTATACACATGTGGCCCCATAATCCTCAAATCGTTTCCGCATACCTAATTGGAAGATATATTGGTTTAATTTGTAGATGTCTAATTATGTCGATTTCCTTATGTAAAAATGTTAAACTTCCTGTATAAATTAAAAAGTCAATTCAATAAAAATCCGCAAAAAGCGGTAGAGGTTCTAGCTACCTTCTTAAAAAAACTAAGGAAAACAGAACTGCTTTCTTTAGTAGTCCTGTTTTTCTGTTCAAAAGGGAAAGTTATAAGATGAAGAAGAAAGAAAAAGCAGTTGTTGTATTTAGCGGTGGCCAAGATAGTACCACTTGTTTATTTTGGGCAATGGAGCGATTTTTTCACTTAAAACAAATGAAAAAATTTTTATTCTTTAAATGAAACAGACTTCATGTTTTGATAAAGAAATTCTTCGGCTTTATGATCTGACTTCTTTAATAAATTTTGATAATTTTTTGTCAGAAATTCTTTTACTTCACTCACAGTAATTTTATTTACTTCATTCTGAACATCAAGCAAATCTGTAAAATTGAGCTTTACCTTTTGAACATAATCGAAAAGTTTAGGCAGTATTTCTACTGATTCACACAAAACAAGTATTTGGTCACCGTCATTGTAATCAACTTTTATGCGACTCAATAATACTGTATTCGGAAAAAATATTCCTGGTGCTCCAAGAAAAGTTTGTGCAAGTCCAATTTCTACTTGATTAATCATATCCATATTAATTGTCAAAAGATGATTTCCGTTCCTTTTGTCCGAAAATTCAAGCCCTGATTCATTCAACGTTAAGAGCCAATTTGTTTTTCTCAAAGCTCTTTTTGGATAATTAGTATTGTTCAAATCAATTGAAACCAGTACTGCGCTATTCAATATCGCATTTCCAAAGTCTGAATAATAATCAATATTGTGTTCAATAGACATTTTCCTCACCACTTTCCAAAAATTTACTTACATTTATATTATAACACTTTTACATCTAGAAGATACCACAATTACATGAAATTTATGAATATTCCCACTTAATTCTGCGGTTTCTTAGATATATTTATACTCAAAATTAAAAGAGCTTGGAATCCAAGCTCTGAACTGCGATTTATCGTTTTGCACTTCAAAAGTAAACCCGTTAATAATTACCTTGCTTGGTTTTTATTTGTCGATAGTTCTAGTAACGAAAGCACTAATCAGCATAAAAGTTTTACAGAACCTAATATTAAAAATGAATCTCTAAACGATTTAGCTTTTTCCTATTAACTTTATTTCGCGATTCCTTTTTACTTGCAATGAAGATGCCGCAAAGATAAAAACCAAACCTGAAAGCAGGTTCCATTTATTGAACACTCAATCCTCAAATCGTTTCCACACCACTAATTCGAAGATAAAATGGACTTTTTTGTTGATGTCTAATTATGTCGATTTTCTAATGTAAAAATGTTAAACTTCCTGTATAATGAAAAAGTCATTTATATAAAAATCCGCTTAAAGCGGTAGAGGTTCTAGCTACCCTCTTAAAAAAACTAAGGAAAACAGGACTGCTTTCTTTAGTAGTCCTGTTTTTCTGTTCAAAAAGGAGAGTTATAAGATGAAGAAGAAAGAAAAAGCAGTTGTAGTATTTAGCGGTGGCCAAGATAGTACCACTTGTTTATTTTGGGCAATGGAACGATTTGAAGAGGTCGTTGCTGTAACTTTCAATTATAATCAAAGGCACAAATTAGAAATTGAGTGTGCTAAAAATATTGCGAATGAGCTTGGTGTTAAGCACCATATTTTAGATATGTCACTATTAAATCAACTGGCTCCGAATGCATTAACCAGAGAGGATATTCAAGTGAAAGATGGGGAGAACGGCAATCTTCCATCCACCTTTGTTCCAGGTAGGAATCTGTTATTTATGTCATTTGCGGGAGTTCTAGCTAGCCAAGTTGGTGCTAAACACATTATAACAGGGGTTTGTGAGACAGATTTTAGTGGATACCCAGATTGCAGAGATGTTTTTGTTAAGTCTTTAAATGTAACGATAAATCTATCCATGGATCAGGACTTTGTGATTCATACCCCATTAATGTGGTTGGATAAGTGTGAAACATGGGAATTGGCAGATAAACTTCAAGCTTTTGATTTTGTACGTGAAAAAACTTTAACATGCTATAACGGGATCATTGCAGATGGTTGTGGAGAGTGTCCAGCATGTCATTTGAGAAAAAATGGTCTAGATGAGTATTTAAAAATTAGAAATTAATAGTAAAGGAGATAACCATATGTTACAACAATTTTACCCACAACCAGCTCCACACCCATATCAATTTGAATTAAATAAAGATATGGATTTCTCAACTGCTCATTTCATTCCAAATGAGAAGGCAGGAAAGTGTTCTTTTACTCATGGGCACACTTATTTTGTTAATTTAACGATTGCTGGGGATGTACTAGATGAAATGGGAATGTTGGTGAATTTTAGCGATTTAAAGAAATTAGTACACGGGAGATATGATCATAAAGTTTTAAATGACTTTCCCGAATTTGAAAAGTTGCCTCCTTCAACAGAGGTAGTTGCCCAAACCATTTATGAGTTGGTTGCAAATTATTTAGATACATTATCGAATAAACCAATATGTCTACAAGTATTAGTCCGAGAAACACCAACGTCCTATGTGATTTATAGGCCCAAATTGAACGAAGGGAACGGTAAGCATGAGTAGTAGTAAAATTCCTGTTATTGAAATATTTGGTCCGACGATTCAAGGAGAAGGAATGGTAATAGGCAAAAAAACGATGTTTGTTCGGACGGCAGGGTGTGATTATCGATGTTCTTGGTGTGATTCTGCTTTCACATGGGATGGATCAGAAAAGGATAAGATTAGATTACTAACGCCATCTGAAATTTTTCATGAATTAAGGCATCTTGGAAAACAAAATTTTAATCACGTTACTATAAGTGGTGGAAATCCAGCTTTAATTGGAAAACCGATGATGGAGTTAATCCAACTGTTTCATGAGCAAGATATAAAAGTGGGGTTAGAAACACAAGGAAGCCGTTGGCAAGATTGGTTTACACTTGTGGATGATTTAACGATTAGCCCGAAACCTCCTAGTAGCGGGATGAATACGGACTTTGATGTTTTAGATAGCATTATAGAAAACTTGGATAGAAAAAAAATGAGTCTAAAAGTCGTTGTCTTTAATGATGAGGATTTTGAATATGCAAGAATGGTCCATAAACGATATCCAGCTATTGATTTTTATTTATCAGTAGGGAATAAAGATCCTTATGAATCAGGGGATATTTCATCAAGATTACTAAATTCTCTTGATTGGCTATGGAGTAAAGTGACAGAAGATCCTGAAATGAATAATGTACGAGCTTTACCGCAACTACACGCATTAGTCTGGGCAAATAAGCGGGGTGTATAAACGATGAATCATATAAACGTAGTAGAAAATAAAGATATTGATATAGAGATAAAAAAGCAAAAAATTTCACAGCATTTTGCAAGTATTATAGAAGAGCTTGGATTAGATTTAAATGATCCTTCGATTAAAGATACCCCAGAAAGAGTAGCAAAGATGTTAGTAAATGAAACATGTAATGGATTATTTTCCAATCCGCCTATTATTACAACATTTCCATTAGATAAAAATACATCTCGAGAACTCGTAGTAATCGAAAATATACCGTTTAGTTCTTTATGTGAACATCATTTTCAACCTTTTGTGGGAACTGCAACCATTGCCTATCTACCAAATGATAGAGTAATGGGACTTTCCAAAGGAGCGAGAGTATTGGATTATTTCGCTTCACGCCCGCAAATTCAAGAACGACTGACTAATGAAGTTGCCACGTATTTATATGAGCAACTAAATGCAAAAGGAGTATTTGTTATTATGAAAGCGGAGCATTTCTGTATGAAAGTTCGCGGCGTAAAAAAACATAATTCTTCTACTATAACAACTGCTAGTCTTGGAGACATTGATAAACAAGATGTACTTAACTCTATACAACTTGCAAGTAATCTTAAATAGTTTATTCTTATTCATAAACATATTTATAGAATTAAATATTTAATGGATAAGCCGGAAGATGTGATCCAAATATTTTAACCGGTTAACTCGACTCGTAAGTTTCATGAAAGTACTGAAATCTAAAATATGTACCGAAAACGTTAAAACCACCAAATTTCTCTTGGTGGTTTTTATTGTTGAACTATTTATTATTTATTTTGATGAACTGTTTCTCTCCAAAACACGAATAACATATACAAACACACGATACCGCATTAATTATTGAAATGATCATATTTTCAAATATATTTAATAATTTTTACTATTATGATATAAAAGTAAGTATATACCAAAATGATTGGAAAATGTGAGGGGAGTTTATGTCAACTCATAAATTATTTCGAACTCTAATTGTGGATGATGAATTGCTAATACGGCAAGGGATTAAGCATTATATCGATTGGGAAAAGGAGGGCTTCCAAATTGTTGGGGAAGCTTCGAATGGTCAAGAAGCACTTGAGCTAATCGAAAAAGTAGATCCGCATATCATAATAACCGATATTTTGATGCCTATTATGGATGGAGAGGAATTAACGAGATTAGTTAAAGAAAAATATCCTCATATTCAAATTATTATTCTTAGTAGTTTTAGTGAATATGATTATGTTCGATCAACATTTCAAAATGGTGTAGTCGATTATATATTAAAGCCAAAGCTGGATGCAGAAGGATTATTAAATGCAGTGAATACCGCTGCGAATCGAGTACCGCATTTTCAAAAAGCAGCAAAACAAGAAAATATGAAACTATCTTTTCAAAAAAAGTTGGAGCAGATGATTTCTGGATATGAGGTTTGCTTGGAACCAGAAGAAGTAGTTAAAGTGTTTCCAAACCAACTTTTTTATTTATTGGCTGTTGATGTGAAAGATTCTCCATCTATTAATATTGAATTAATTAATAAAGAAATCGATATTGTGCTCAATAAAAATTTTCACTTCGGTACCTATTATAGACTAAATAATGATCAATCTATCATTCTCATTCTTCTTAATACAGAGTCCGATAATAAACATAAAGTGATTGAGTTTACCGAAAGATTAGTGCAGTCAATGGGTAAAGCAAAATTTGCTATTAGTGAAGTATTTGAGGATATATTTCAAATTGGCGAAGTGAACAAATCACTATTAAAACTGCTTTATTATCATTTTTATTTAGATGAAATCTCGCTGTTAATGGAAAGAAGCTTACCTGATCCTCCAGAAGTTGATCCATTTAATCTGGAGTGGTTTACGCACGAACTTAAGCTCCGAAATTTTGAATCAGCTTTAGCATATTTATCATCGTATGCTTCCGATTTATCAAACTGCTATACAATGGGGATTTTTGAATATAAGTCATTTCTGGGAAACTGTATCTTTAACATTATTATTCTGCTTGGCAATATGGATTTGGATGTGAAGGAATTGGATATGGAGAAGTATACTTACTTTAAATCATTAGAGGAAGCATCTTCCGCGAAAGAAACCTTACAAATATTGAATGGTTTTATAGAAGAAGTGAAACTGTGCATTACAGAGGTTCAAAATCAACCGGAGTATTTTAATATGAAAATACTGATGGAATACATAAAAAATCACTACAATGAACCACTTTCATTAACAGAAGTGGCCAAGCAATTTCATTTTAGCCCATCCTATCTTTCCAGTTATTTTTCCGCTCATAACCATGAAGGATTTAATGAATATTTAAATCGAATTCGTATAGAGGAAGCATCTAAACAACTTATTTTAGGAGTGGCCAGCATATCGAAAATAAGTGCATTGGTCGGCTACTCTGATCATAGCTATTTTTGTAAGGTTTTTAAAAAAATTCAGGGCATGTCTCCTAGTCAATTCAAAAGAAAACAAACAACCAATAAAAGATGGAATATATGAGAATGATTCCTACAAGCCTTAAACAACGTGGATTATTTATTAATATGTTTTTCATAACCGTTGTGATTATTATTATAGTATCCATTACGATTGCTTGGACCACGGTCCGGATGGCGGAGAAATTTTTCTTTGGAAAATTTAGTATGATGAATGCAACAGTGATTAGTCAGGTTATCGACAGCTTCGAAACATTTAATTATTCTATTGTACAAGCATCCAACAACATTCTCGCAAGTGGCACGATTAAATCTGTGTTGAGCGAGAAACAATCGGATAAGCAAAAAATGACTTCATTTTATAATATTGGTCAACAAATGAAGCGCATACAATCAAATTTTGTCCCTTACGATATGGATATAGTGATAATGGGGATAAATGGGGTTAGCTTTTCTACTTATCAAAACTACTGGCCAATACCGGATCATGAACTCGAAAACAGTCCACTTCGCAGAAATACGTTGGAGCAACCTAAAAAGCTGATGTATCAATATAATCGTCTAGAAAGTGATGCATCAGAAATAAACAATAAACAGTATATTGTTGCCACAAGAGCGTTAATGGATCGGATTACGGGAAGAATTTATGGAACCATGTATTTTGCTATATCAGAAAATGAGATTAGGAAGTTTTATTCAAGCTATACAAGCCCAGGGAATAATGTCTATCTAGTGGACAAGTCTGGATACATTGTCTCCAGTAATCAGTCGAAGCTTATAGGAAATAATTCAAAAGATTTGTTAAACTATGCAGCAAAATTAAAGAACAACTCTCGTGATTATATTGTCGGAAAGTTTATGGGGAAAGATCAAGTCATATTAATGAATTATCTACCTTCCTTTGATATGTATATATTTAATATTATTGATAAAAAAACTGCATTTGGAGATTTAATCGATACGAAGGAAATTACCTTGATTTCAATAGGAATTGTCGTATTAGCTTTACTGATTGTATTCTTTGCATCTAGAAGATTAACAAATTCATTATCCATTTTAGTTAAACAAATAAGCAATGTCTCCAAAAACAATTTCGATCAATATGTAGCGGTAACGGGTACATATGAAACGAAGCAAATAGGAAATGCTTTTAATTCTATGCTGGATGAATTGCATGAATATGTGGAACAATTAATGATTTCTCAAAAGCAACAACGACACGCAGAGCTAGCAGCTTTGCAACAGCAAATTAACCCTCATTTTTTGTACAATACTTTAGCTTCCATCAAATTTTTGGTGCGACAGGGTGGAAAAGAAGATTCTGAAGCAATTATTAATGCTTTAATTTCGTTATTACAAAATACGATTGGGAATGTAAATGAAACCATCACCATTGATCAGGAATTGGACAACTTAAAAAACTATGTACTAATTAATCAAATGCGCTATGGTAACAGAATACAAGTAAACTATTTTGTAGGACCAGATTGTATGAACTTACAAATACCGAAACTCCTACTGCAACCATTTATTGAAAATTCCTTTTTCCATGGCTTTAATCGAAAGCAGGAAGGGCTTATTAGTGTTCTTATTTGGCGTGAAGGTGAAAATGTTAAATGTGAAGTGACGGATAATGGTGATGGAATGGATCAAACAGAAGATAAACTACCTAAAACAAAGCGTAAACAACAGTTATTCTCTGGAATAGGTGTTCGAAATGTTCATGAAAGAATTCAACTAATCTATGGAGAACCATATGGAGTCACGATTACTAGTCATCAAGGGACGGGTACGAAAGTCCTTATTACCATGCCAATACAACCATCATAAAAAAATACTAAAATCTAAAAATAGTTATAAATCATTTTGAAAGCGAATTCATTTGTATAAAATATTACCATTTTTCGCAAAAAATCATCCTAACGTTTTCCTTCATTACGATGTTAACATAATTATTACAAGTAGTTAGCGCTTACATTATTGATAATGGGGGAATCTTAATGAAAAAAGTACTGGCACTATTTTTTACATGTATGCTGTTATTGACCGCCTGTTCTTCTGGTTCAAGTGAAAAGTCATCTAGTGAGAGTAAGGATGTAAAAGAAATAACAGTATGGGCATGGGATCCAAACTTTAATATTAAAGCGATGGATATCGCAAAGGATGTTTATAAAAATGTGGATTCTAAGTTAAAGATTAAGGTTGTGGAGATGGCTCAAGACGATATAGTTCAAAAATTAAATACAACTTTAAGCTCTGGGACAACAAAAGGACTTCCGAATATTGTACTAATTGAAGATTATCGCTCACAAGGCTTTTTAAAATCTTATCCTGACATGTTTTATGATTTAACCGGAACCTATAAAGTGGATGATTTTGCTTCATATAAGGTCGCTGCTAATACTTTAAACGGTAAAAATTACGGCGTTCCATTCGATACAGGTGTAACTGGTCTATATGTACGAACAGATTATTTACAAAAAGCGGGATACTCTGTAAGTGACTTACAAAATATTGATTGGGACAAATACATTGAAATCGGTAAGAAAATTAAAGAAGCTACTGGAAAACAAATGCTGACACAGGATCCAAAAGATCTTGGTCTTATTCGCATGATGATTCAGTCAAGTGGTTCGTGGTATGTAAAGAGTGACGGACAATCACCAGATATTGCCGATAATGCTGCATTAAAAGAAGCCTTTCTAACTTATAAAAAAATCATTGATGCTGAGATTGTAAAGCCAACCTCTGATTGGAGCCAGTTCGTTGCGGGATTTAACAGTGGTGCGGTTGCAACCGTTCCTACTGGAAACTGGATTACACCATCTGTAAAAGCTCAAGCTTCTCAAGCAGGTAAATGGGCAGTAGTACCATTTCCAAAACTCGGTGGGATTTCAACATCTGTTAATGCATCAAATTTAGGTGGAAGCTCTTGGTATGTGCTTAATGTACCTGGAAAGGAAAAAGCAGCAGACTTCTTAGCGAAATCCTTTGGTTCAAATGTTGATTTCTATCAATCTCTAGTTAAGGAAATTGGAGCAATCGGTACTTATAAGCCTGCAGCTGATAGTGAAGCATATAAGTCATCGGATGATTTCTTTGGAGGACAAAAGATTATTTCTGATTTCGCAAAATGGACTGGGAATATCCCTCAAGTAAACTATGGTTTACACACTTACGAAATCGAAGATATCTTGGCTGCCTCTATGCAGGACTATTTAAAAGGAAAAGATCTTGATAAAGTACTTCAAGATGCACAAAAACAAGCTGAGGAACAAATTAAGTAAGGTAAATTAATAATCGATGAAATAGGCTATTTTCAAAATATGTTTTAGAGATTTAGCCTTGGAATCTGCTGGTTTCTCCATTAATGATGAAGAAAGGCTGCGGTTTCCAAGGCTTTTTGTATAGGGAGTTGAATATGTGTGATACCAGCTAAAGCTAATCAAAATTTATATTTAGAGAAAAAATCTAGCAGAAAGCTTAGGGTGAAAAAGTCCCTCGTTGGTTGGTCTTTTATTGCAATTGCAACGATATTAATCTGCTTATTTTATTTTTATCCGATGATTCAGGCACTGATCATGTCCTTCCATTCTGGAAATGGTATGAATCAGACATTTGTAGGCTTAGATAATTATATAAGATTAGTGAAAGATCCCGTGTTTCTTACGACCGTGAAGAATACAGTCCTTTATTTAATTATTCAAGTTCCTATAATGATTATTCTAGCTATGTTTTTATCTGTTTTATTAAATAATAAAAAATTGAGACTAAAAGGTGTATATCGTACAGCAATATTTTTACCTTGTGTGACTTCTCTTGTTGCTTATTCCGTTATTTTTAAATACTTATTCGGTCAGGATGGCATTATCAATTTATTCCTGTTAAAGTTATCACTTATTTCTGAACCTATACCATGGTTAACAGATCCTTTTTTAGCTAAGATTGCAATCATTATTGCTATTACGTGGAGATGGACGGGGTATAATATGATTTTCTTTTTATCCGCCCTTCAAAATGTAGATGAGTCAATTTATGAAGCAGCAAGAATGGACGGAGCCTCTTCCGTTCAACAGTTTTTTAAAATTACTGTCCCTATGTTAAAACCGATTATATTATTTACTTCGATAACATCTACGATTGGTACACTTCAGCTATTCGATGAAGTAATGAATATTACAAAGGGCGGACCGGCAAATGCGACGATGACCATTTCTCAATACATTTATAATCTATCATTCAAATATACTCCAGATTTTGGTTATGCAGCTACGGTTTCGTACTCTATCGTTATATTGATCATTTTCTTCTCGGTTATCCAGTTCAGAGTGGCAGGTGATAAAAATGAATAATTTAAAGCATATTTTTAACTATGTTGTTCTAACGATTGCTTCTATTATTTCTGTTTTTCCCTTTATTTGGATGATTGTTAGTGCTACGAACAAATCTGTAGACGTAACGACTGGCAGACTATTACCTGGAAGTCAATTTACACAAAATTTCCAACATCTTTTGGAAAGAGCGGACCTTGGAACCGCCTTATTAAACTCAGCCAAAATTTCTATTATCACAACTGTTCTTGCATTACTGATTGCCTCGTTTGCAGGATATGGGTTTGAAATTTATAAAAGTAAATCAAAAGATATCGTATTTAATATTTTGCTGCTATCTATGATGATCCCGTTTGCAGCATTAATGGTTCCTTTATTCAAGATGTTTGGTACCATCACACAATCAGTGCCATCGATTGGAATTGATACACATACGGCAGTTATTCTCCCAACGATTACGACTGCTTTTCTTATTTTCTTTTTTCGCCAAAGTACGAAGATGTTTCCTAAGGACATACTCGAGGCTGGAAGAATGGATGGTTTATCAGAGTTTGGAATTTTTTTAAGAATTTATATTCCAACCATGAAAACGAGTTATGCTGCAGCAGCAATAATTACATTCACGTCCTCTTGGAATAGTTATTTATGGCCATTGGTTATTTTACAATCTCCGGAGAATCAAACGATTCCATTGTTAATATCCAATCTTGGTTCAAGTTACGCACCTGATTATGGAATGATTATGACTGCAATCGTTATTGCTACCTTGCCAGCAGCGTTGATTTTCTTTATTATGCAAAAGCATTTTGTGGCAGGAATGATGGGTTCTGTGAAATAAAATTTTGATAGAAAAAGGTGATGAAGATGGTTACACGTCCAGATATTCATTGGCTTTCGGATTTAAATGTATATTCGGTTAATCGGCTTAAAGCACATTCAGACCATTTATACTACGAGACGATGAATGAAGCGAAAAATGGGAGTCCAATGTCAATGCGTTATGGATTAAATGGATATTGGAAATTTCATTATTCCGTAAATCCTGGAACTCGGCCAAAGAATTTTTTTCAATTAGATTTCAGCTGCTCTAATTGGGGAGATATTCAAGTACCAGGACATATTCAGCTGCAAGGTTATGGAAAACCTCAATATGTAAATACGATGTATCCTTGGGACGGAATTCACTCTATTCGTCCGCCGGAAGTACCAGAGGATGATAATCCGGTTGGAAGTTATGTGAGGTACTTCGAGTTACCGGATAATATGCGTGAAAAACCAGTTTCTATTTCTTTTCAAGGGGTGGAATCGGCATTTTTTGTTTGGCTAAATGGAGAATTTGTCGGTTATAGTGAGGACTCCTTTACACCAGCAGAATTTGAATTGACACCATATCTAAGAGATTCCGAAAATAAATTGGCCGTGGAGGTTTATCAAAGAAGTACAGGCAGCTGGTTGGAAGACCAAGATTTTTGGAGGTTCTCAGGGATTTTTCGTGATGTATATCTTTATACCATTCCTGAAATTCATGTCATGGATGTTAAGGTCGATACAGATTTGAATTCCACTTTTACAAAAGGAACAGTGAAACTAGGATTAACATTGTCAGCTACAGAAACTGTCAGTAAAATTGTCGCAGATTTATACGATACTAATGGAAGATTAGTAGCAACAACAGAAGAAGTTCAAGGTGCTAATGAAAAATGGTCACTCAACTGTACATTAGAATCACCAAAACTATGGAGTGCGGAATATCCTTATTTATATAAGCTATATATTCAAGTTTTTAATAAAGATGAAAGATTAATAGAGGTAGTACCACAAACGATAGGGTTCCGTAAATTTGAGTTAGTAGATAAAATAATGAAGCTAAATGGAAAACGGATTGTGTTTAAAGGTGTGAATCGGCATGAATTCAATTGTCGAAGAGGGCGTTCTATTACAAAAGAAAATATGTTATGGGATATCAAAACAATGAAGCAACATAATATTAACGCCGTTCGTACCTCTCATTATCCTAATCAAAGCTATTGGTACGATTTATGTGACCAATATGGAATTTATGTTATAGATGAAATGAACTTGGAAACGCATGGGTCTTGGCAAAAGATGGGGGCAATTGAGCCTTCATGGAACATACCTGGAAACAAACCAGAATGGCAAGATATTGTTTTGGACCGTGCAGTTTCTATGTACGAGAGGGATAAAAACCATCCTTCAATTTTGATATGGTCTTGTGGGAATGAGTCTTATGCTGGAGAGGTTATTTTAAATGTTTCTCGCTATTTTAAATCGGTAGATTCATCTCGTCTTGTCCATTATGAGGGAGTTTTTAATAACCGTGATTATGATGATACCAGTGATATGGAAAGCCGTATGTATGCAAAACCTGCGGATATTGATAAATATTTGAGTGATAATCCTAATAAACCATATATTAGCTGTGAATATATGCATGCAATGGGAAATTCCCTTGGCGGCATGAAAAAATATGTAGATCTGGAGCAAAAATACCCAATGTATCATGGCGGATTTATATGGGATTTTATTGACCAAGCGATTGTAAAAAAAGACCGCTATGGAAAAGAATTTCTAGCGTATGGCGGTGATTTTGATGATCGTCCTACAGATTATTGGTTTTGTACCAATGGTATAGTCTACTCTGACCGAAAGCTCTCACCTAAGATGCAAGAAGTAAAATATTTATATCAAAATCTGAAATTACTTCCTGATCAGAAGGGGGTAATGATAAGGAATGAAAACCTATTTTCGGATACCGCGGAATATGCACTGGAATATATTCTTTATAAAGAAGGAAAGGAATTGTTTCGAGATATTCTTCAAGTGAATATAGCACCTATGAGCGAGGGGAGGGCAGAATTTAAGTGGCTAGCTAATATTTTCAGTGAGGATGGTGAGTATTGCATTCATGCCTTATTTAAATTAAGGAAAGATAGCCTTTGGGCAGATGCAGGGTATGAAGTCGCATTTGGAGAGCATATTTTTAAGCGATTGGAAAATCAAAAACCACCTATTCCAACTGGAAACTTCAGAGTAGTCCATGGTGATGTTAACATCGGAATTCATGGAAAAGATTACTCTATTTTATTTTCAAAGCAGGTAGGAAGTCTTATTTCCTTAAACTATTTTGGAAAAGAGATGATTTCTACACCGATTGCTCCTTTATTTTGGAGAGCAACTACGGATAATGATAGAGGTTTTTCACAAGAATTTCATTCAGGGGTTTGGTATACTGCGAGTTTTGCACGTAAATGTGTAAACATCGAAGTTATGGAAGATCAGAGTTTTACTAGTATAGCGTTTACGTATGAATTTTCCATACATTCTAAATTAGAAGTTAAGATTATTTATACCATTTATCCGGATGGAAGTATGAATGTAAAATCAATATATCATGGAGCAGACGATCTCCCACAAATGCCTATATTTGCACTTACCTTTAAGGTACCAGCTGACTATCATTTGCTGGAATGGTATGCAAAAGGACCTGAGGAAAATTATTGCGACCGTTGTAATGGAGCAAAACTAGGAATATATAAAAATAATGTTTCAACCAATTTATCAGAATATGTCATGCCGCAGGAATCAGGAAATCGGACTGGTGTAAGACGGGTAAGCTTACAAAATAGTGATGGATTAGGAATTAAATTGTCAGCAGTTACGGAACCGTTGGAATGTAATTTTTCTCCTTATACAGCGTTCGAACTGGAAAATGCCATGCATCAATATGAATTACCAAATATTCACTATACAGTTGTAACGATTGGAATGCAAATGGGTGTTGGCGGAGATGATAGTTGGGGTGCTCCAGTTCATAATGAATACCTAATTCATTCGAATCAGAACTTTGAATTCGAATTTATGATTAAGCCGATAACAACTAGTTTAAATTGAAATGGGATAACAGCAACAGAATTATAAAGTGAAATATGGCAAACCCAACGGAAAATGGGCTTGCTAAATTAAGTCTCTAATATTATTCTTTCAACCAAAACTACAGGCGATTCAATTTTTGCTCCTAAGATTTATTAGGAGTATTTATTTTTCGAAGTATCCTTTAAAGTACAGATAACATACGCAGTTCATACGATACCGCTTAAAAAGTTATGTATTTTAATATTTTCATTAGGGGAGATGCTTCCTTGATCGAGTTCTTATAAGAAACATTGGCGGTTTCTCGTATCAAAAGTAAGGGGGATTAGCATCTATATATATTTCAAGATTAGTAAAGAAGGCTGTTCTTTTGTGCGATTAACATTTTTTAATCTTGGGATAAATAAATCCAATTTATTTCATCAAATTCTTCAATAATATAATTTGAACCTATATTTTGTAAAATCTTATTATAAGACTCTATATTATCATCATTACCATACAAATCTTCTTGAATATATTCCTTAATAATGAAATTCGTCAAATTTGTATTATTCACGAAATCCGAAAAGTACGTTCTCAAAGTAATTGAATCTTCTTTTGTTAAAGCTTCATCATTAATTAGTGAAATTCTAAAAACATTTAAAATCTTATTAATGTCTTCTTCGTCCATATAACATAAAGGTTCCATTTGTTTATCTTCTTCTGTAAAAGGATTTCTAGTATCCTCAATTACCACATAAGCAAGGATATTTCCGTTCTTAAATACATGAAAAATTTCTAAATCACGCAATTTTAAAATTCTATTAAGAGATATCATCGTTTCCTCCTACTAAATATTAATTTGGGATGCAATAATAATTTTGCTACAGTTAAACCTACCGAAACTGTTATTAATGTTAAATATACTATAGGCTTAATATTATTTCTGTCCAAGACATTTTATTTACTTTTTCCGTTTTTTTCTATGATTTTGTTTTTCTAATCCCTTCTTAAAATCTGCCGTCTTTTTTACATTTTTTTTGAACAGATTTTGGAACACCAGCTGAAACCAAAGTTTTTTTATAACTTTTCCCTTCAGTTACTCTTTCAGATCCTTTAATTTTTTCCTTCTCTACATGTACATTCAAATCAGTATTCACACCATAAATACGAGGTCCTTCAACACGGTATTTTCAACAAGGAGAACCTGATACATTTCTTGTTCTCTAGAACGAATTAAAGGGATTAATTGGATACTTGTAGAAATAAGGGGTAGAAGTTATTAATTTACCATTGTAGGAGAACTTTATGAAAATAAATGTACATTTAACAGATAAAAGTAAAGCACATATAATCAAAAACTTATACCCATTGTATCTATATGATTTATCAGGGCACCATGGTAATCTTCCTAATATACATGGTATTTACGAAGATAGTGATGATTTTAAAACATTGGGGGACCAGTATGAGGTTCAAAATATTTGGTGGGAAAAGCCTGAAGTGCTATTTCCATTCTTAATTTCCGTAGAAGATAGGCCGGCAGGGTTTATTTTAATAGCAACACCGCCGCATTGTAATAAAGGTATTGATTATTTTGTAAATGAATTCTTTTTACTTCAATCACTAAGAGCTCAGGGCATAGCTGAAAATGCAGCGAATAAAGTGTTTGAACAATTTAAAGGTAACTGGGAATTATTTACGAACCCATCAGAAAAAAATATTATTGGTCAAAAATTTTGGAGGAAGACAATTTCTAATTATTCGAATGGGAATTACGTAGAAGAATATGCGGAAACATTTGATGGATATAAACTCGTTTTCCGATTTACAAATAAATAATTAATTAGTAATTATTTTTGTGTGTTTTGCTAAAAAACACGATAATAAAGGAAAATTTTACAAAAACCTTGGTTTTAAGATACCATTTACTGCTGAATTTGTGGTGTAAGCAACACATTACGAATTAACATTAGATGGCTTTACTTTAGGAATAGCGTCCAAGTAATCTACAAGAGAGACTTACAAGGGCTAACTACTGATTTGTATTGAGATGATAAAAAGACCTCGGTTGCATAACCGAGGTCTTTGTTAGCTAACAAAAGCCAAAAAAACTATGATTGGTCTACTAATTGGATACAAAACACTTAAAAACATCGACAAAATTGACAATTGACAGAATAGCTTTTTTTTATCAATAAACAATGTTAATGTAGCTGAAATAATGGACATCACAAAACTTATACCAATGAGTACTTTATAAAACAAAACTATATTATCATCGATATGTAATTCTACACTTAAATGAACATAGGCCACCATGAAATGTTCTATAAAATCTCTATATTTCAATGAATTATAAATGGCCATGCATAGTGGAGCTACAAAAGTAAAAAGACTTAAAGAAAAGGAAACACAAAATATTATACGATATAATTTTAAATTTATCTTCATTTTCCAATTCCCTCCTTATTACTAATCTCTATTTTCCTTCTAAGAAAAACTTTAGCACAATAAAAATCGAAAAATAGGAAAACATTTAATTTACATTTCCTCTTTAAAAGATATAAGGGCTATGTAGTAAAAATTCAATACCACATAGGTGAATTTCAAGGAGGAATATAAATGGCAACTACAAAAACAACTTTTACTTACAATCCAGGAGGTTTAGGAAACGTAACATGTTATTTGCATACATCCTATGACTATCTCAATGTATACGCTACTGTGGAATTTGGTGATTATCTTGCTTTCTATATTTACAGCTACTGCAAATTAACACTACAAAGAACAGTTGGAGAAACATGGCAGAATGTTGAAACTGTTAAAGGCTACTGTGAATCTGGTAAAAACCTCAATGTAACCTTTAGTAATATTGCTAAAAAAGGAGAAGGAATGAGAGTGATTTTAGATATTTATGTCGATAGTAAATATACTGATTTTATCAAAACTGTTGGTTCAAATGTGTGGATTCGTTAAATATTGACATACATAATAGTATACAGATCAACAAAAACCTTGGTTCTTTAACCCAGGTTTTTGTGTTTTGATGAGTAAAAAGTACTTTAACCTTGCAACAGGGGAAACATAGGGTTTTACCATTATTGGAATTGCTTAGGAAAACTACTTAGGCGTAATACTACCATGAATTATAGAAATATGTAGGATTTCTTACCCCTTTTCGAAGTTTAGGATAGAGAAGCATGGTAAAACAATTTCCCAAATCCGGATTGTACCGTTCATATGCTCTCCAAAGTTCAATTTCTATTATTAGTTTAAAATCTTCTTCTTCTACTTTACTATGTACAAACTTGCTATTTGCGATTTTCCTTACTTTTATTAATAACGGCATAAATTTTAAATCCGCGCAAAAAAAAGCCACAATATTACCGCAACTTTAATTTTAATTGAAAAAGTGTTTAATATACTGTTGTTCGTCTGCCTTGCTTCTTTGAACTATTGTAGTTGGATAATCAGTACCTGAATCGCTATATCCCTTGGGTTTATTAAAGTCATTTCTAATAACCTTAAAATCCTTTACAATGCCATCAAAATTACCATTAATCCAACGTGTTAAAATTTTATCATAAGTATAGTCCCCTGATTTTTCATCCTTAGTAGTTTTTATGGAGTCTACTTTCTCTTGTAGATAAGCTAAGTTCACCTTATTCATCTGGATACGATCTACAGTACCCTCAACTATCCCAGTGATTTTATAATCATCTTTTGCTTCGCCCAATTTAATCTTTTGTAGTGAAATACAAATCATTTTTTTAAAAAAATCTTCTTCATTGTTTACTTTTCCAACTTCTTTTTCGGCTATCTTACGTTCTTTATCACTGAGTACATAGCTTGTTGGAATATTTCCGCTTTCAGAGTTTTGTGTTTTCTCTTTTTTGGAAGTTTTATTAGAATGTTCTTGTTTTGATTCAGTATTTTTGCTTGCACTTGTCTCCTTGCAACTAGATAATAGTACACTGTCAAGAACAACCATGAAGATCACAACAATCCCAGATAGAAACTTTGTTTTCATAGCATACACTCCTTGTTATAATTCATGAATTTCTACTAAATAAAGTTTAACATACTATTTATTCCCATTTCTATAAAATCGAAAAGTATAAAAATATCAATTTACACTTTTAATCTACCGGTATAAGGGATATCAATCTAAATAGAGGGGGCTACTTTATGTAAAGTTCAAATATAACTTTTACTTAGGGATATATTCATCAGATTTTTTAAATCATTATAGGCTTTTAAAAAAAATCAAAAAGGAGATTGGAAGAGATGGTATTCAATAGTAAACAAATTTCTAATGCTATGTATATCTATAATTAATTTGTTAGTCGTGGATGGACACCACAGGCTGTGTGTGGCATGCTGGGTAATATCCAGACAGAATCACTGTTATACGCTGATATATGGGAAGGTGGCGTTGGTCCTGGGTATGATCTGGTTCAATGGACGCCTGCAAGAAAGCTTATTGACTGGTGTTCGGCTAAAGGGCTAGACTATAAAAACATCGGTTCACAATGTACACATATCGAATATGAAATGGAGAATGGCATTCAGTTTTATCTTTCATATTCCTATTCAATGACGGCAAAAGAGTTTATCAAGAGTACTCAATCTGCAAGGATCTTAGCCATTTGAGAGTTACCTTGGATATTTATCATGATAGTAGATACTCACATAAAATTAAAATTTTCTACAGAAATCAATAGATTCGTTCGAAGAAATGATCGAGCTACAACCTCGTCCTTTTTCTAATCATAAAAATGGGGTTCTAAATAATCAGACCTTCCACAATGCGTGCAACACTCCGTTGAAATTTGAAACAGAGTCACAAAATTCACATCTCGCTTTACCATATTTAATGTCATCGATTACTTTATCAACGTACTCATCCATGATTCTTATTGTTCTTTTGGTAACCCCTGAAATAGGCTTAACATTAAATTCATGCTTAAATAACATTTCTGTATCAACTTCAACTTCTAAGTGGGAACAGGAAGGAAAAATTTCCACGATAATTACCCAGAACATTGATGGACTTCATCAAAAAGCTGGAAGTAAAAATGTCATTAAATTTCATGGGACGATGAAGACTGGTTCATGCTTGAATTGTGGGAAAAGTTATTGCACAGATGAGATACTTTCTCGCATGGAAACGATGGAAGATTTTTATGTGTGCCACAACTGTACTACAAACAAGACGGTGGAGCGATACATTAAACCGGATGTTGTTTTATTTGGGGATACTGGTAATTGGTTTTCGACGGAAGGGATAAATACTATTATCCAATACATGAATGAAGCAGATTTTGTATTGGTGTTAGGAACAAGTTTGCTTGTTACACCTTTCTCGATCTTTCCACAGTACAGAATAAAAGGCTGTCCAATGTACATTATTAATAAAGGTGAAACACCATATGATTCTAGTCCGGATACATTTGTTATACATGAATCAATAGGACAGACCTTAACAGAAATTGATAAAGAGATGAATAAGTATTAAAAAGTATTCGATTGTACCTTCCTATAAATTGGAGATGAATAGAATGGATAACGGGATTCCACCAGAGTTTTCGGGTAAAGTATGAGTTCAAAGAAATGATCTTACTGGTCCAGATGACGAAAAAAAAGCATTGTATCCAAGAAATCCAAAAAATGTATCTATAAATGTAGTAGTAAGAAAAAAGAATATGTAATCTTAAAGTTTGGCCAAACTGTTATATTGAAGTCATTTTCAACTTTTTTGCCTGGCATGATAGTTATCAAAAAAACAGTTTATGACTGAATAAAATAATCATTGGAGATTTCAATCTATGTATAAATATGATAAACCCCATTGAATAAATCAATGGGGTATCTTATTTTGAGCTGATAGTCGTTTTTTCGCTGAATTTAGTTCAGGTGTAATAAGTTTATTTCCAAAACCACGTGCAAGTCCGAACAGTGGCATATTCCCATAAATGCACTCGTAGTTTTCCTTTGGAACGATATATGTTTCATGATAAATTCCTACAGCATCATTATTTCCTATTTTTTGATTGAAATTTTTCCAAGCTGTTAAATGATTTTGTCCTTTCGCATATGCCATTAATTCTTCTGAGGATCTCCAATATTGCACCATTAATGTAGTACGCAATCCAAAAAATGATTCCATAGATATAAATCCAAGATCCTTATTTTCATAGAGTTCACGAATCATTGGACCCATCGCTTTAGCCACAGGTAGCCATTTATTGAAAGCCCTATATTTATTTATTCTCATACCAATGATAAATACCACGATATCTTCTTTTTGTTCAGTCGTATACCGACCCGGAAAGATATTACTCTTCATTCTTCTCCCCCTGTTCATTATTTAATTTTTTCATTGTGATTTCACACCATTCTATAGCTGCTTGTTTAGTTCGTTTGCCGTAATCTAATGTCATTAGCCAAAATTTTGCACTTGATTGATCTAATAATCGGTTACTTAACATTTGTTCAATGGATTCATAGGTGTTGTACTGTTCTCGGAGAATTTGTAAGTATTGTGCAATTTGTTGATATGTAGTGGATTCACTTTGTTGGTCTCCGAAAAATAGTTTCAGTAGAAGCTCATTTTTTTCAATTGGAATTTCTTTCAACGGTATTTCGAGCCATTCTTGAAGGGCGTGTTTACCTTTTAGTGTGATATCATATTCCTTTTTATCGGGTTTTCCTTCTTGTGAGGTCTGTGTTACGGTTGCCAGACCTTCGTCTACTAATTGTTTTAATGTAGGATAAATTTGCCCATAGCTCACCTTCCAAAAATGATTTAAACTACCGTCAATCATTTGTTTAATCGAATAACCTGAACGGCAACCAGTAGTAAGGATTCCGAGGATGGCATACTTTGTATGATTTATTGTTGTCATTTTTTTCACCTGTATCAAATTGATATATATCTTTAAGATATATAATAACACAAAAATCGGAAAATTCAAAAGAGAATTTATTCATTATGAGATATTGTTGTATAAACGGCAATTAAATATTAAAAAAACGATGATTAATCAAGAATGACGACAAATGAAGTTGCTGCCTATTTATATAAACAACTGTATGCAAAAGGGGTATTTGTTATTATTAAAACGGAGCATTACTGTATGAAAGTTCGTGGGGTAAAAAAACATTATTCTTCTACTATAACAGCTGCAATGATCTGGCAAAAAGGAAACTGCCAACATCAAATCTGTTATGAACAATGTGGCTTAGAAAGCTTCTGAAGTTGTAGAAGCAGTACAAGATGTTACTGAGAAAGTTATCCTATGTCTGATGCTAAACCTAATAACCACATTATCCATGAAAAAAAAATCTATTAGAACAGTAATATTACCTGATTGGTTCGATAGCTATGAAAAAAAAGGGAAGAGAAAAGGAAAGCTGAAGAACGTATAGATGTAGTAAGGTTAAAAGAGATTCAAGAAAATTGTGGTTGTCGGCCAATGTCTGCTGCTACTAACATCTTTTAAACGTATTCAATCTTTAACAGATAGTTAAGCTGGATTGAATTATGACAGATTTTTGCTATACTATTTTTGAAAATATCACTAAGAATCATTAGTAGTACTTTTTTCGAAAGGAAATCGCTTTATGGTTAATGATAAAAGCATCATAGTAACGGGAGTCATTGAAGAAAAAGAAGAAAAAGGTTCTGCAGTGTTGAAAATAAATGATACTCCCATCGCAAAGGTATTTGCAGCGCTAAATGATCAATTTATTTGTTTGAATATTTTTGTCCACCAGTCCGAAGGTAGGGAAATAATCCGAAATTTTGAAGGTCATGCGGAAGTATATTACTTTGAAGGAAAGCAAATATATTTTAGTGGAACAAAGTATGTAAATGATTTTTTTATTGATGATGAGGATGTCATTGAAACGCTAGAAGAATTCATTAATAGGCATGTAACTATAACCATTAATAAATTGGAATCAAATATGAAAATAAAGGAAAAAACACTTCCTCCATCGTATTTAGTATGATGCAGGAAGTGTTTTTTGTTTAGGTATGATGAAAATAACTAATAAAAAGAGTGATTGAGATGATAAGTGGTCAAATCATTGATGTACCTGGAGTTAAAGTTGGTAATATGCAGAATATGGACGCATTAACGGGCTGTACGGTTATTTTAACAGAAGAGGGTGCAACCGGTGGTGTGGATGTTCGAGGTTCTGCACCAGGTACAAGGGAAACGGATTTATTAAATCCAATCAATTTAGTGGATAAGGTTCATGGCATTGTTTTGAGCGGAGGAAGTGCTTTCGGTTTAGACGCAGCTTCCGGTGTCATGCAATATTTAGAAGAAGAAAATATTGGACATGACACTGGTGTAGCAAAGGTTCCAATTGTGCCAGCTGCTATTCTATTTGATCTGGCAAATGGAAATCCGAAGATTAGGCCAGATAAAAAGATGGGATATGAAGCTGTAAAAATTGCTAGTAGTCAGCCATTCCAAACAGGAAATTTCGGAGCGGGCTGCGGTGCAACTGTTGGAAAGTTCCTTGGTTTCGATCATTGCATGAAGGGAGGACTAGGAACAGCTTCGATTCGTTTAAACGAAGAAATCGTGATTGGTGCAATTGTCGCTGTGAATTCATTAGGTGAAATCCGCGATCCTTCCACAGGAAAATTTTTAGCAGGTGCCTATAATCGCGAGAATAATCAAGTTGTCAATTTTATAGATTTTCTTCAACAAAATAAAGAAATTATGATAAAAGCAGGTACGAATACAACTTTAGGTGTAATTGCTGTAAATGCAGCACTAACGAAGTCTGATGCGACAAAGATTTCACAAATGGCCCAGGATGGATACGCAAGGACCATTTATCCAGCACACACGATGCATGATGGGGATACAATTTTCACTTTAGCTACAGGTAGCAAAAAGGTTTCGATTGATTTGCTAGGGCCAATGGCGGCAAAAGTAATGGAGCAAGCAATATTAAACGCTATTTATAGTGCTGAAAGTATTGCTGGAATACCGGCATATCGAGAAATTTTTCGAGCTTAGGACAAAAACCCTCCCGATGAATAATTGTGTACAAAAAGAAAATTCTTTATGTACATTTTGTGAAGTATTTGTTACAATTTAGTAAACGATTACATATGAAAATATTATTTGGAAATAAAGGGAGGGGTTTAAATGGTTAAAGCTATGATCGGTTTTTACATTATTGCCATAATTTATTCGGTGTTTGGTGCAACATTTAGTGTAGTAACTGGACATATTGAACTCGTTACTCTTCACTTATTTGTTGGTTTAATCAGTGCTGGACTGCTGGCACTTGTTAATATGGAAAGAAAGAAGTTAAAAAGTACAAATTAGCATAAAAAAAGGAATGTGGATTCGTTCCTTTTTTTAATGTCTGAAGATAATAATTGCATATGAAAGAAGCGGCCACATCACATACGATATGGTCTTTTATTATATTTTAACCCTTTAAAAAAATTGGAGGACTCCAGTTCCGTTATATGTGACAAATTAAGTTTTTTCCATATGTTTGTGGACAGAGGATCCGTTATTCGATATAAAAGCAGTGATTTTCAAACATTTTTTCCTAAATAGGGTATTCTGTGTCCGCTTAGACCATAAATTAGCATCATTTGATTAAAATAACGGTATCTCAGTCCACTTATGACATTTCGCAGTATTTATATCGTTTGGAACTACTTTGCAAAAGTCATATTTTTGAAAGAATATGAAAATATTAGGAGTGGTTAACTTCATGAATTCTACCATACTAGATACATGTACAAAGCTGATTCACGATGCGAAAAGAGTGGTTGTTCTAACCGGAGCGGGGATAAGTACTGAATCTGGAATCAAGGATTTTCGTTCTAGAACCGGTATATACTCTTTGGCCCCGGAGCACATTCTTTCTCTTGAGTATTTTTATGAACATCCTAAAGAATTTTACCAATTTGCAATAGAAAATCTTTATCATCCGAATGCTCTTCCTAATAAAGGCCATGAAATTCTTGCTAAGTGGGAACAAGAAGGAAAGATTACCACAATTATTACGCAAAATATTGATGGTCTTCACCAAAAAGCAGGGAACAAAAATGTTATTGAATTTCATGGGACGATGAAGAATGCTACATGTTTAAACTGTGGGAAAAAGTATACCACAGAGGAAATGGTACGTCGTTTAGAAATAATGGATGATTTTTTTGTATGTGATCACTGTGATACGAAAAATAGTAAGGATAGATACATTAAACCGGATGTTGTTTTATTTGGGGATACAGGTAAATGGTTTTCAATGAAAGGGATAAATACAATAATTCAACACATGGATGAAGCAGATTTTGTTTTAGTGTTGGGAACGAGTCTCCTTGTTGCACCTTTTTCCATGTTTCCACAGTATAAAAGCCAAGGTGTCCCACTATGCATTATCAATAAAGGAGAAACACCATATGACTACGGGGAGGATACATACGTTATTCATGAGTCTATTGGACAGACAATGAAAGAATTAGATAATAGATTATTTTATTAAGGGGGTGTGGAGAGATGGAGAACTTGGTAAAAGAAATCCAGGAACTTATTAAGAACACAGGTGGAACTTGGGGAATTTATTTAGAGGATTTGGACAAGAATGAAACATGGTCCTGGAATGAAGATGAAGTGTTCTTTGCAGCTAGCGTTATTAAGGTACCAATTATGGCTGCAGTCTTTTCTGCTTTTGATCAAGGTCTGTTCAAGTTGAGTGATACGATTGTCTTAAAAAGGGAAGATCTGGTTGGGGGTTCCGGTGTTCTTCAACACATGACACTTGGAATTAGTCTTACAATCTATGATTATCTCACTCTCATGATAATTCAGAGTGATAATACCGCAACCAATGTCTTAATTGATCTTGTAGGGGTTGAAAAAATTCAAGAGATCATGGATGAAATAGGTATGAAGAATAGCTGTTTTTACAACAAGCTTATGACAGTTCCTGTCAAAACGCAGGGTAGGAATATGATAACCGCATCAGATATAGGAACACTTCTTAAAAAACTAACAACTGGATCCATTATCTCCTATTATGCTTGCGAACAAATGATCAATATAATGAAAAAACAGCAGTTTCGCGATTGTTTGCCAGACAGATTACCAGATACCGATTACAACATTATTGGGATAACTCCGGAATGGGAAATAGCGAACAAAACCGGCTGGGTAACGGGAATTCGCCATGATATAGGTGTTTTATATGTCGGTAGGCGAACTATGAATGTTGTGGTACTTTCAAAAGATGTTGAGGATAAAATCGCAAAACAAACAATGGCGCAAATCGGAGAATACATTTTCGAATATTTAAAGGGTTGATGGTTGAGTATAAAAAGTGTCCGTATGAACCATCCTATTCATTGGAGGTGAATAGAATGGGAAAGGAAATTCCTCCCGAGTTTTCAAGCGAGGTATTAGATCAAAGAAATGATCTTACAGGACCTGATGACGCAAACAAAGCATCTTATCCAAAAATACCTAAAAATGTTTCCATACAAGGATCAAAAGACAAAAAAGGAAAGTAATTATTTTTTATATTGATAAGTGAGGTCAGACTGCCATCTCGGCAGTCTTTTTCTGCTTAATGGGTAATATAGTAAGATCATAGCGTTTACCGTAGTTACATCGTTGATCAATCAAAGTTTTTCATTTGGAAGCAGTAAAAGGGCACATCGTCAGGGAAAGAATCCCACCATGTCCTTTAGTATCAATCAAAAGGACACTTTGCTTGGAAATGGCTAGCAACTTGTCCTTTAAAACCAGTCAAAAGGACACTTTGCTTGAAAATAGATCCCCACTTGTCCTTTAAAACCAGTCAAAAGGACACTTTGCTTGAAAATGGAACCCAACTTGTCCTTTAAAACCAGTCAAAAGGACACTTTGCTTGAAAATAGATCCCCACTTGTCCGTTAGAATCAATCAAAAGGACACTTTACTCGGGATTGGATCCCAACATGTCCTTTAGAACCAATCAAAAGGACACTTTACTCGGGATTGGATCCCCACTTGTCCTTTAAAACCAGTCAAAAGGACACTTTGCTTGAAAATGGAACCCAACTTGTCCTTTAGAACCAATCAAAAGGACACTTTGCTTGGAAATGGCTAGCAACTTGTCCTTTAAAACCAGTCAAAAGAACACTTTGCTTGGAATTGGATCCCCACTTGTCCTTTTGAACCAATCAAAAGGACACTTTGCTTGGAATTGGATCTCAACTTGCCTTTAGAACCAATTAAAAGGACACTTTGCTTGGAAATGGATCCCCACTTGTCCTTTAGAACCAATCAAAAGGACACTTTGCTTGGAAATGGCTAGCAACTTGTCCTTTAAAACCAGTCAAAA
>NZ_JBYSWK010000003.1:127941-174680 GCF_058781025.1 Heyndrickxia sp. FW510-T9
TAGGACACTTTACTCGGGATTGGATCGCAACTTGTCCTTTTGAACCAATCAAAAGGACACCACACACAGAATAGGTTCAGAAATTATCCTTTATTGCTAGTTATGATGCACCAATGTAAAAACAATATTATTATTTGGCTTTCAACCAATATTACAGTTTCTTTATTGCTTCACTATTAACTTATATTTGTTTAAAACCGAGCAAATAAGTTGGTTTTGTGATTACCAATTGTTACTATAGTATTAATCTACATTTTGAAAGGATAAAAGAGGATGACAAATTTACATATACCTGTATCCGTATTAAATTTAGCTCCAATCCGTGAAGGGCAGACTTCTAAAGATGCTATCGATTCCATGGTGGATTTGGCGCTAGCGGTAGAAAAAATGGGATATACCCGATACTGGATTGCCGAGCATCATAATACATCAACACTTGTCAGTTCAGCAACATCGATTTTAATAAAACATACTTTAGAACATACAAATAAAATTAAAGTAGGTTCCGGCGGAATTATGCTTCCAAATCACTCTCCATTAGTTGTTGCAGAACAGTTTGGAACTATGGCTACTATATATCCAGGTCGAATTGACCTAGGACTTGGCCGCGCACCTGGTACAGATATGGAAACAGCAAGTGCTTTAAGACGCTCACAAGTTGATTCAGTGTATACATTCCCTGATGATATTCAAGCACTGCTTACTTATTTTGGTCCAGAAGACAAGCAAGAATCAGTAAAAGCATATCCTGGTGTCGGAACGAATATTCCAATTTATGTATTAGGCTCCTCTACGGATTCCGCTCATTTAGCAGCCCGATTGGGATTACCGTATGTATTTGCTTCTCATTTCGCACCAAGATATATGGAAGAAGCGATTTCAATTTATCGTATGGAATTCAAGCCCTCACAGTATTTAGATAAACCTTATATGATGGTGTGCTTAAATGTGATTGCAGCTGAAACAGATGAAGAGGCGAAACACTTATCCACGACGATGAAACAGTTTTTCCTTAATGTTGTTCGAGGTACCCGATTAAAACTTCAACCACCAGTAGATACCATGGATCATCTTTGGACGCCAATGGAAGCGGAAATGTCCGCATCCATGTCTAGCATGAGTTTCATGGGTAGTAAAGAGAGTATAAGACAGCAGTTATCGAATTTCCAAGATTATTTCAATGTGAATGAGATAATGGCAGTGTCTTATATTTATGACACTGCTAAACAGAAGCGGTCATATGAAATATTAAAAGAAGTAGTGGATGAGGTATAAAAAAGCATAGGAACTTATGTTTTATATGAAGCTTTGATAATATATAAAAATTAGCTAGGTGGCACCTTGTTTTCTTGTCTTGTGATCATGTAAGAGCAAGGAAGTAGGTGTTGCCAATGACTATCTTCGAGAATGCTCATTTTTGCAACTTTGATTATAAAAGAAAAGTAACCCTCCCTGGCGCAAACTAGGTGAAGGGTTACTCTTTCCCATTTAGCCACCACTCTTCTTGTGGAGTAGCTAACTGAACGCTGATGGTGACACATCGGCTTTTTTTTATCCTATTCTTATATTCTTTATAATAAACGTAATGATAAAATGAAAGAGCACAGGTGTCTTCTCTTATCCTCTCCATTTACAAGAAACTTAGTATAAATCCCCTTTAGTGTTATTTCTCTAAAAAAATTTGAAAAGTATGAGAATATATATAATTTATTTCGATGTATATAGTGTAAAGGCCTCTACAATCTTTTAAGGAGATTAAATATGAAAATTACGAACCAAAATTATATTCACTATTTTCGAAAAGGGAAAGAAACTGCACTTGAATATGTAATTAGTGAATATTTAGGCATTGTAAAAGCAGTTATTCACAATACATTTAAATCCAATCAAGATCCTCAAATAATAGAAGAATGCATAAATGACACTTTTTTAGGTGCTTTTGAGAATGCTAAGCAATTTCAAGGTAATCATGAGGATTTCAGAAAATGGATATGTACCATCGCCAAATTCAAAGCTATTGATAAGCTCCGAAACATTGCAAGAGCACCAACTATCACGCAAATAGAAGAAAATCATTTTACCGTAACATCCGCAGAGGACGAATTCTTTTTAAAGGAATCGACAAATGAACTAATTCAAATAATGAATCAGTTAGAAAAAATAGATCGTGATATTTTTATCATGAAGTATTTCTTAAATATGAAAAACGATGATATTGCGATACAACTTGGTCTAACAAAAGCTTCTGTAGATAATCGAATTTATCGGGGGAAAAAAAGATTGCAACAAATTCGATTAGGAGGTGCATTTCATGAAAAAACTATATAAACATTTTAGTCAACTGAACATAGATGTCGATGTACAACCAATGGAAATAAGTGAAATGGAGATTGAGCGAGTAAAACATGCTGTGCTGAAACAAAAAAGGAAAAATCATTTACCAAGAAACATTTCTTCTGCTGCGGCTATATTGATCGTGTCATTGCTTGCTTTAAGTTTTACTTTTCCTGCATTCGCAACGAAAATCCCATTTATAGGGAATTTATATGAATACTTGAAGAATGACAATAACGAATTTATCTTTGATGATTTTAAAGCACACTCAACAGATATTGGTGTAACAAAGGAAAGCAATGGAATAAGTATCACTGTTACAGATGCTGTATATGATGAGGAAACGATTACGATTGCCTATACGTTGGAAAGTGAGAAGAAACTTGGGAAGGAACCTGTTTTAGATGGATCTTTTTCAATGGGGGACGATAGCTACAGGGTGACATCTACTAGATATTTTACAAGAAAAATAAATAATAAGAAGTATGCGGGACTATATATCGTTTATTTACACGGTACCCCCTCTGACAAGGTTCATATAAAATGGGATGGGCAAGCTATTCTATCATATGGATTAAAAAACAAGACTGGAAATTGGCCATTTCGATTTACTCTTTCTGCTTTAAAAGGTGACACTGAAATGTATGAAGGACTTTTGTCTAAAAATAAAGATGTTGAGGTAGAACTTTGGAAAATGACTACCACACCTATTTCCACTAATTTATACCTTTCTGAAAAAATAGGTGAAAAGTGGATGAAGCAATGGAAAAAGGAAAATTGGGAGTTTATTAATATCGATTATCAAATATCGGATAACTTAGGTAATAAATATAATGTTTTATTAGGTTACCGTGATTACTGGGAAACGGAAGATTCTCGAATATCAACTTCGGTTATTAATAAGAAGGCGACGTCGATTACGGTTATTCCAAAGGTTACCATTATTAAAAATGATGATGAACCAAATCAAGTGTTTACACTAAAGCCTATTAAGATTCCTGTGAATAAATAGCATATTTTTTATTAATAATATAAAATTGCAATGATACATCATGAAATGCCCTGTTTTTAACAAGGGCATTTCATTGTTTTTCGGTGTACTCTTATGAAACTGTATCAATATATGTACGATATATTTCCCCAATAATTCCATTCATTTGATGAACACCTAAATCTGTATTTGACATGATGACGATTCCAGTTCCTGTATTAGGATAAGCCACCATCATTGATTGAAATCCAACACCCCAACCAAGTGATGAAATCTCAAGTTTTGCTTCATCTAAAAAAACTCCAAGTCCTGTCCACTCTTTACCTTGAGGGCTTATTATTTTTTTAGCACTACTTATAGATAGACCGATTTTACTTTTTCCACTTAAAGCATTCATTAATTCTATAACCAATATGGCCAAATCAGATGGTGTTGTCCAAAGTCCAGAAGCTGCAGGATAAGGATATATGGGATACTTTCCATCTACTAAATTTCCGAATTTATTATGACCACAAGAATAATCAATATTGTTGAAATTTGGCATTGCATAAGTGCTATTTTCCATATTTAATGGTTGAAATATTTCTTCCCGCACAACCTTTTCGAAAGGTTTCAGTGTAACATCTTCAATCAGCTGTTGTACGATACAAAATCCTGCATCAGAATAGTGAAATTCACTCTCAGGTTCATAGCTTACTTCGATAGGTGTTTTACAATAGATCGTTTTTCCAGCTAATAAGTCTAATATGGAAGGAAAACGGTCATTTGGTTGAAGCTCCATAAAGCTATATTTAGGGTCCATTATTCCGGATTGATGGCTTAGCAAATTTCGTAAAATTACACTTTTATTTTCTAAAAATGGGCAGTCAGGAATCTTCCATGATGTCAGCTTTTTGTTTATATTCTCATCTAAATCAAGTAGACCTTGATCCACAAGCTTCATAGCTAGTATTCCAGTTAAGAACTTACTAATGGAACACGCACTAAATAAAGAGTTTCTTTTTACAGTTTTTTCTGTTCCTTTTTCTAGCAATCCAAATTGCTCTAGCTTAGTAATTTGTGCATCTTCAATAATTGCAATGCTTAATCCAGTTACATTATAATGTTCCATCCGTTTTTCAATATTAATTAGTCCCATATTATACCTCCATTTTTATAAAATCATATCACAAATAGAGAATATACGTTCTTGTTTTTGTTGTTTTATATAAAAAAACCTTTCCTAGTCACGAGTTGATTGAATTGATTTATATAGGGTAGATATGTATATTAATATTTGTATTTAAAGACGGTAGATTTTTTGCAAGTGTGGAAAAGTAAGAAAGAGAACATATTTTTAAAAGAGGTGAAGAGTGTTGAATCCATTCATCGAATTAATCCAAAATCATCGATCCATCCGTCATTTTGAGGATCGTCTTTTAACGGAAGAACAAATCAAGGCTATTGTGGAAAGTGCACAATCGGCAGCAACCTCAAGCTTTGTCCAAGCCTATACTATTATTGGGGTAAAAGATAAAGAGAAAAAGAAGAAACTTGCTGAACTATCCGGAAATCGACATGTTGAAAATTGTGGTCATTTCCTAGTTTTCTGTGCGGATCTGCATCGCCATGAACTTATTGCTGAAATGGAAAAGGTGGATATCCATCCAGCATTGGAAACGACTGAAACTTTTATGGTTGCCATTATCGATGCCGCATTAGCCGCGCAAAATGCTGCTTTAGCCGCAGAATCATTAGGATTAGGCATTTGTTATATTGGTGGACTCCGTAATAATCTGGAAGAAGTATCAAAAGTACTCAATATACCATCTTTTGTTGTTCCATTGTTTGGGATGACCATTGGCTACCCATTGAATCAATCATCACAAAAACCGCGTTTGCCTATTGAGCATATTTATCATGAGGATGAATATCAATCTGATGCTACTATCCTGAAAAAACAATTAGAAGAATATAACAAAACGATCCAACAATATTATATTGACCGAACAAATGGAAAACGGGATGATACCTGGACAAATCAGATGGCTGCAAAATTTAAAGTACCAACTAGAAAATATATGAAGGATTTCGTCGAAAAGCAAGGCTTTAACAAAAAATAAAGGTGTCAGGCATTTCGGTGCCTGACACTCTATTTTTTCCCTGATCTAAAAATGGAAAATAGTAACCACAGTAACATTAAAACAGCAAAGATAAAGCCAATTTCTTGGGCTGGGATATTCCATAATAAGGTAGTTTGGTTAGTTAACGCAGATCCAATAATTAGCCCAACCATTATTATGCTAAAAGAAAGCAATACGATACTGAATGACAGGCGATTGCTGATTCTGTCCAGCTTTTTTAAAAACTGTTCAAGCTCTGGTACAGTAATTTCCATTCGTAATTTGCCTTTTTTGATAGTGGATGTTAAGTCTTGAATGTGTCTTGGTAATTGGGAAAAGATTTCTCCGTACTCAAGTAAATAATTAAAAGCATTTTCAGCTACCTTCTTTGGGTGTAACCGTTCCTTAAGAAGTTTGCGGCCAAATGGCTCCGCTATCTTTATTATACTAAGCTCTGGATCCAGCATTTCCACGGTACCTTCCATTGTAAGAAGGGTTTTTCCTAATAAAGTTAAGTCTGCGGGAATTTGTATATGATGTTTAAATGCAATAGAAAACAGATCATTTATTGACTCACCAAGGCTTACTTGACTTAAGGGCACATCCAAATATTTTTCTTTTAATTCATCTACATCCTTCGTTAATTGCCGCATATCGATATCATCAGCAATTAACCCCATTCTAGTGATAGCTTTTATCACACCATCCGTATTTTTGCGCATCATGGCAATTATGAGGGCGGCAATGTGGGTTTTCATTTCTGGGGTGAGTCGTCCAATCATACCAAAATCCAAAAATAGGATGACTTCTCCCGGCTGTGCCAAAATATTACCTGGATGGGGATCACCGTGGAAAAATCCTTCTATTAAAACTTGGTGGAAGATTGAATGAACGAATCTTTCCGCTAAGATTTTTCGGTTGTAACCTAGCTCATTCAATGTATCTATATTATTTAGTTTTATGCCTTCTACAAATTCCAACGTTAATATTTTTTGACAGGATAGATCCCAGTATACTTTTGGAATATGAATCTTATCGTCTTTGTCAAATTGTTTCGAAACTCTTTCAGTGTTTCGAGCTTCAATCGAATAATTCAATTCTGCTCGAAGTGATTTCGAAAATTCCTCTACAATTTCTGGCAATTGATAACGAGAAGCCCATTCCAAGCGCTGTGCCGCTAGCTGAACCAAGTCTTGTAAAATTTCTAAGTCCGTGTGAATGATTTTACTAATGTTAGGTCGTTGTATTTTGACTGCTACATGCTCATCTGACTTCAAAACTGCGAAATGAACTTGTCCGATGGAAGCCGCTGCCAATGGTGTTTCCTGAAAAACTTTAAATAACATTTCTATTGAACTTCCAAGTTCCTGTTTGATAATTTGCTCCACTTCTTCAAATGAAAAAGGGGGAACATGATCCTGTAACTTCTCCAGTTCTTGCAATATTTCGTCTGGAATTAAATCTGGCCGAGTACTAGCAATTTGACCAATTTTAATAAATGTCGGACCTAATTCCTCGAGTATCAATCGAACACGTTCCCCAATGGACTTAGAATTCATATCATGATGACCATCTATTAATAAGCGCTTCGGTAAGGTAAGGATTTCAAGCAGTCCTAAATCTTTGATAATAAAACCGAAACCATTGCGGGTAAAGGCAGCAACGATATCTCTATAACGCCCGAGATGACGAACTCTTTTTTCTAAAATAGGGATTCACTCCTTTATGGCAACAATCATTCGGCAGTATTTATTTTTTGGTCAATCTGGTCAATTCGTTTTTCCAATCGTTGAATATCTTCTTTTGATGCTACATTTAATTTAGCAAGCAGTTCTTGTGCTTTTTTAGTAACCAATTGATCTAATTGTTGTTGTGTTTCGATACCTTTTTGAAATAGTTTTTCAACAAATTCTACAGACTCATCACGGCTAAGTTCTCCTTTTCTCACCATCTCATCTACGATTTTTTGTGCCTGCTCTTTGCTTGTGATCGCAAGACCCAGTCCTAAATTTACTCCTTTGGTAATGATATTTTTCATGTTTACTGCCCCCTTGAATTTTGAATACAGAATCAATATTGTATATAACTAATTAACGTTATTATTCACATGTTAAAGGACTCAATACATTCATTTGCACGAGAGCCAATGGACTTTGAATGTATCATGATAGTACAGAGAATAATTTTAAAACGATTTCATAATATTTGAAGAAAAATTCTCCATATTCTATACTCTATATATGTTTGTATTAAAAAGGAGAAGATTACACATGGAATTAATGGATTTGATCAAATCTCGTCGCTCAATTGGAGCAGTAGAAGAAAAAGATGTGCCAGATGAAGTGATTAATGAATTATTGGATGCCGCAACTTGGGCTCCTAACCATAAAAAAACAGAACCTTGGAAATTTCGAGTTGTAAAAGGGGATGGCCGTGTTAAATTAGGGAATGAAATGGCCAGAATCATGGAAGAGAAAACGAAAGGCTTAAGTGAAGAAGAGGCACATAAAAAGATTGAAAAAGCAAGAAAAGGACCGCTGAGAGCACCTGTTATCATTATAATGGCGGCAAGCCCAAGCGGTAAGGTTCCTGAAATCGAGGAAATCGTCGCAAACGGTTGTGCGATGCAAAACCTATTATTACTTGCAACTGCTAAAGGCTTAGCTACTGTTGCAAGAACAGGAGATATTGCATATGAACCAGAATTAAATAAATATCTCCAGTTGGAGGAAAATGACAAAATTGTAGGTCTTGTTTATGTTGGCTATCCGAAACAGGATTTTCAGATAAAAGCGGAGCGAGTTCCTGTTGAGGCGAAGACGGTTTGGTTTAAATAAAAATAGGTAAATGCCCTTTTTCATAAAGGGCATTTTAATTGATAGAAATTATATTATTTAAGGGGTGGAGTTATGGTGATAACTGGAACGCAATTATGGGAGATGACATTAACCGAAATACAACAACAAATCAGTAAATCTAGTTATGAAACATGGTTTAAAGCTACTACAGGATTGGAGATCGTTGATAATACTTTTAAAGTTGAAGTTGGAAATGATTTTCAACGAGATTGGCTTGCATCGAAATACACTTCTAAGATAGAAGAAATAGTAACTCGTATCATTGGTGAGAAAACTTTCATCAAATTTATTGTAAAAGAAAATATCCATTAAAAAGCCAGATTGTGAATATTTTACTTATAATGGATGTGGGTTAGTTTAGCAAGAAAACGTTATAACTTAGGTTATAGAATTTTATATATGTGGATTTAATTAATTGAAGGTATCCATTCAAAGGGGAAAACGATGTACACATATTTAAAGTTTGAAAATAAAATGGTTGATGAATTAGTAGAATTTTTAACATCAGAAACATGGAATTTTCATGGACAGGAGAATCCTACTGAGGAATCAATAAGAAAAAATTTAGCCGACGGAAATTATACCGAAAACGGCAACGAAACATTTTGGATCATAGATAATAATACAAAAATTGGTTTAATAAGAATTTTTGAATTAGAAGACCCCATATGTTTATTCGATTTGCGATTAAAAGAAAACGTTAGAGGCAAAGGAATAGCAAAGCATGTCCTAAATTGGTTATGTACTTATGTATTCAATAATTACACTCATATTATTAGAATCGAAGGTCATACCAGATATGATAACTTTGCGATGAGAAAAACGTTCTTTAATAGCGGATTTGTAAAAGAATCTTATAACCGTAGATCATGGAGGCAAAGCGGACAACTATTTGATTCTGTTGGGTATGCAATGATAAGAGAAGACTGGGAGAACAATACCAAAACAATAATAGAAGATAACTTTCCATACTAACTTAAAAGAATCATAGATGGAGAATGATTTAGAATTGTAATTAGTGGTAATTGATCATGGTATTGCTGAACAGCTTTAGGCTCTTATTCAACATTAATTATTACGACATCACTTTTACAAAACCTTCCTTTTTAAAAAGAAAAATATATAGGGAATTATTATAAAATTTATTTACTCCTATACAATAAAGCTCTTTAATGGAGTAATGAAAAAAGCCTAATTTCTTCGCATTAAATGAGAAATTAGGCTTTTTAATATTGAAATTTCCTGAAAGCTGTATATCCTCATTTTCTTGACACTATCCCATATTGATCACTTCTAATAATGGATTTGCCTTTTTAGTAATCACTCATGCGACAATTTTTATTAGATTCATCCTATTTGCCTGAATTATTTTTCGAAATGCATGAATTAATGCGTGAAGTGCCTGAATTATTTTCGGAAACGCCTGAATTATGGTGAGAAGTGCCTGAATTATTATGTAAAGACGAAGATTTACGCTTTACTGTGGAGAGGAACACTAGGAAAAATTGTAATCATTCAATCAAATGAGAGTCTCGACTAAGAAATAAAATCAAAAATTAACATTTAGTTAGCAATTATCGCTCTTATAGAGAAAAATACATTCAAAAATTAAAGTAAATCAAAAAAAAATTAAAACAGCAAGAACCCCCCTAAAGATTTAGGAGGGTTCTAGTACAGAATATTAATTATTCTCTGTTCTAGTTAACAAAGCAACACATTCTACATGCACCGTATGCGGAAATAAATCAACCGGCTGCACGACTTTTAATGTATAACCAAATGGTTCAAGCTCTTTAATATCTGTAGCAAATGTATCTGGATTACAGGATACATATACAATGCGTTCAGGCTTAGAACGACCGATCCTACGCATTACTTTGCCGCCAGCACCGGAGCGAGGAGGATCGAGCATTAAAAGTTCAGGATGTCCAAAGCTTTCAAGGACTTCATCAATTCCTTTTCGCGCATCTTTTGCTAAAAAGTAGGTGTTAGTAATTCCATTGTCTTGTGCATTTCTTTTTGCAGATTCAATTGAAGTTTCCACAATTTCAATGCCTGCAAGTTTAGCTACGCGACTTGCGAATGGAAGAGAGAAGGTACCTACACCGCAAAATAGATCAATCATTTTTTCTGTATTTTTCGGTTGGCCCATTTGTAATGCGATTTCTACTAATTTTTGTGCTTGAGTAGGGTTTGTTTGGAAGAATGTATCAAACCAAAGTCGATAGCGATATCCAGCCATTTCATCATAGATAAAATCACGCCCTGCCAACACGTGGCTCTTTTCAGATTGCGTGCGATCCGCCCAATCCGTATTTTCTAGCCATAATAAGCTTTGTACTTGTGGGAATTTCTGTTGGATTCGAATAATTAATTCTTCAACAGCCTTTTCAAGTTTTCCGTCCGGACCTTCCGTAGCAAAAAGGGCAAGCATCATTTCACCAGTTGCAAAGGATTGACGCACCATCAAATGACGGAGCAATCCTTCATGAGCGTCTTTATCATATCCTTTTAACTGATGTACTTTTACCCAGTCCGCAATTTCCATCGCAGCTTCGACCATTTCCTTGCCCGCAATTAAACAAGTCTCAAGAGAAATGATTTTTCGGAAATTACCTTGCTCATGTAACCCTAAAGAACCATCCGTAGCAAAAGTAAATTCCATTTTATTGCGATATCTCCAAGGTTCGTCCATTCCAATCGTATCCTGAACAAGATTTGGATCAAAACCTTGGGATTCGATAACGTGTTTAACATGAATCGTTTTTTGCTTTAATTGACCTTCATATTGCCAATGCTGCCATACACAGCCTCCACATAGTTCGAAATGTTGACAAGCTGCTTCCAAACGTTCTGGATGTGCTTCCAAAATTTCATCCGGCATCGCTTTTCTTCTTTTTCGTTCCGGCTGATCAACAGTGACACGTACTTTTTCACCAGGAAGTGTTTGTGGGATGGTAAGCTTTAACTTCTTAGGATTTCCAAGTTCATTTTCGCGCCAAACCTCTGCCTGTCCAGAACCTTTTTCATCTAGGTGCTTAATTTCTGTAATAAATGTTTTTTCATTTGTAATAGTCAATAATTGTTCCTCCTCAAAAAGATACATAACAATATGATAAAATTTCCGTTACACGAAAATAATTCAGACTAACAATTAATTTTTTACATACTTACCTATTATAACGAATCCAATACTATTTGGAAATAATTCATTCCATGCAGTTTTATATAATATTATTATTGTAAACAGTTCACATGTTTTGATAATAAACATCTTACTGAAATTTATAATGTATAATATTAGTAAGGTGGTAGACGAAGAGGGGATCTAAATATGCACAAAGAAAGTGAACAACTTCAAGAGATAGAAATCTGCCCATTATGTGGGAAAAGCAATCAATGTTGTAATTCTAAAAACTCATCATCTCATAATTGCTGGTGTACACAAGAAGTCTTTCCGAATGAAATTTTTGAACTAGTTCCGCCAGAGCAATTACGGAAAACATGTATTTGTAAAAATTGTTTAGAGAATTTCAAACAGAAATGAACTGTAAAAACTAATAAGAAAATCCAAACCTGTATAATGGTTTGGATTTTTACACTAGTTTGAAATGTGCACCCATTTTTCCGTAACTCCTATTTTACTAAACCGTAACAACCATACGATTATCATACATAATAATAAACCGGCACTTAGAAAAATCACTTTCGCATCAACAATATCAAATAATGCACCAAATACGAGTGATCCAATTGGCCCCATTCCTACTGATAACGTCTCCATAATGCCAAACACACGTCCACGATGCTCCTCATCAATAGATTGCTGGATCATAACTCCCATCGGTGTATTTGCCCCAATACTCATAGCGGAAAATAGAAACATCAATATCATATACAAAATAAAGGATTGTACACTATTAAATTTTAATAGTAGGGGTATTGTCATAGAAACAATAATCAAACACATATATATCGCAGAACGTCGAACAAAAAATAACGGTTTTTTTAAGAATCTAACAGATAAGTATAAAGACGCTATTAACATTCCAATAGACCCTGCTCCCTCAATAAATCCAACCTGAGAAGATGCAAACGAAAGCTTTTGTACTAATACAAATACAAGACCGACACTAACAGCCGAAGAAAAAAAGTTTATCCATAAGGTTGTCATGAGAAGAGTCTGTACAAGCGGTTTTGTCCGTAAATAACGAAAACCCTCTATCATACTTTTTGCCATCGATTCTTTTTTCTTTTTTATTTTTACTTCAAATAATGTAAAATCCATTGTTGCCTCGAGACAAAGTGCAATGAAATAGGCAATCATCATAACAAATAAGAAGAGCTTCATGGACATAAAACCATACAACATACCACCTATAGCCGGACCACCAATCCCCCCAATAGAATAAGAGATTTGATTGAAAGATAAAGCTTTCTGCAAACGTTCTTTTCCAACTAAGTTTGGAATAGAGCTTGAAAATGCTACCCCATTAAAGGCTCCAATGGTAGAAAATATCGTAGTAATCGTATAAATTGCTGGAACAGAAATCCCATAAATAAGTGTATAAACAATTAATGCTCCTACTGATAGTGTGATTCCTGCCATGCTTGCGACCACTATACGCTTCTTTGGAAAACGATCAGCGACATATCCAGCGAGCGGTGCAGCCAATGCTCGGGGTAAAACATTAAACATAATGTTCGTCGCAAAGCTTAATGCCGACCCTGTGGCAGACAAAATATATAAGCTAATCCCAAAATTAAAAACTCCAAAACCAAGCGATGTCAGCATCTTGCTCACAAGAAAGGTATAAAGATTCCGCTGTGCCTTTCTAATCCTCTGTCTTTCCAACTCTATTACCTTCTTACTTTATTATTTTTTTATACTTATAAATATAAATAATAAATTGTTAAAATGGAGTTGTCAAAGTAATGTTTGTGAATGTTTTGGTTATTTAGGAATTGGTTGTATTATTAATGTAATTCGGTTTATAGTAGCGAAAAAACAAAAGGTCCATAGCTGCTATTTAATAATAGAAGCGGCTACAATTAGCTGTTAGATAAAAGAGAACGGAGGGAATATAATGTTTGACCCTACAGCTTACGATAATATGAAGGTCGTTATTGAAGGGGCGGTATATGATCTTGATATAGAAGGACGTATTAAAATGGTCGATAGAAAAGACATAGTAGACCTTGCCACGCTTTCGAGGATGTATGAAATAACATATCGATTAAACCACCCAACATCATCTGTTTTTGCAAAATTATCTCTAGATGCAACATTAGTCCATTTAGCATCCGAACTTTTACCTGAAAGTAATCAAAAGCAAATTGGTGCTCTTGTACATATTTCCTTTTCTTGGAATGAACACAACGAAAAGTATATGGAAATGATTAAACATCACTGGGGTCTAGAGCATAATTATGATGAAAGACAGATTAATTCCTCCTTACATGGAGTGAGGGAAGAAGTTATTATTGATTTCTCACGGATAATTACGGAAGAGATGATTGATGATTTACTGGAAATGTTCCATTATTCAGTTGATACATTGGAAAAATTGAAATAATTATCACATTCCTGTATGAAGGCTAGATAAGGATTAATTTTGTATGAGACTAAAGAAATTAACAAATACTTCTAATATATGTTTTGCAAAATATTGAAACTAAAACATGGTTAGGAGCCAATAATATGCACTGGTATGAAAAACTAAATCAATATTTTCCCATTGAAGAGATGAAATCAAGAGAGCATATGGAAACTTTATTAGACGAACGATCAGAAATATATCATAAGGATGAAGGCACTAATCATGTATTAATGTATGCAGAGTTGGACAATTTTGTTTTTATTGATTACCTTTTTGTTTCCACAAACGCCCGTGGCCAAGGGCTAGGTCATAAATTAATCGAAAAAATGAAACAAAAGGGAAAGCCAATTATTCTAGAAGTGGAACCGGTTGATTATGAAGACAGCGATACAGAAAAAAGGCTTCGTTTTTATAAGAGAGAGGGCTTTGAGCATGCCCAGTCTATCGGCTATAAAAGGCGATCACTTGCAACAAATGAAATTAATAAAATGGAAATCCTTTACTGGGCTCCAAATGGAGAATCAGAAGAGGTAATATATGAGGCAATGAAAAAGACGTATGATTTAATACATACTTATAAGGATCAACATTTCTACGGTGAATCATATCAGCCTGTTAAAGAGGTTTTGACTTTTGATGAGGAATCCCAGAGTGGAAACATACTGGATGATTTATGAACAGAAAAGATAAGGTACTTGCATGTACTTAATTGATGTAATTACTTTCTCCTTATTTTTTGGTGTTATTGAGGGATTTCAAGCAAAGAAATTCAAATTAGTAAAGTTTATAAGAGATATTATCCTTTTTTTTATAATCGGTATCATTTTTAAAATAAGCTTTCAATTCTTTTTCAATAAATGGTTAGCTCAAATCATTCCCAGCGAAAAATATGGATCTTGGGTACTTGGTGCATTTTTGTTCCTCTATTCAGTTTATGTTGCCATTAAAGGGTTTAAAAATAAAACAGATTCTAATGTGTAGTCCATCTAAAAAAGGTGGACTACTTTTTCTAGCTTTATACTTTGTTCCTGTTACTTATTCAGAAAATAAAGGCAAAAGATTATTGACACAAAACTAACCATCGGTTATATTATAACCAATGGTTAGTAACCAATGGTTATAATGAATAAAAAAAGATAGCGAGGAATAATGATGGCTAGTAAACAGGAACAAAGGTCTGAAGAAACAAAGACAAGTATATTAAATGCAGCTAGTAAACTGTTTGCAAAAAGGGGCTATGATTCTGTGACGATGCGAGAACTTGCAAAAGAAGCAGGTTGTTCCCATACCACCATATATATTTATTTTAAGGATAAAGAAGCTTTATTGCACAAGCTTTCCATGCCTGTTTTGCAGGACTTAAAAGAGAAATTGGAGAGATTCTCGTCAGAAACGGCATTAACTTCTGAAGAAAAATTAAAGGAGATTAGTAGAGAATATATCCGTTTCTGTCTTGTAAATCGGAGTATGTATACCATTTTTATTTCAGCAAAATCGGCCAGAGTGGATGTGGAGGAACCAGATACAGAAATTAACAAGTTGCGGCTGGATATATTTAAGATCATCAGCCGATCGATTCGAAATTGTCTATCCATTAATGAAGGGGAGCAGTTATTAGCGTTTTCGCGTATTTTCTTCTTTAACATACAAGGTATTGTTGCGACATACTCTTACCCACATGAAACAATTGAGGTATTAATGAGTCGGCTAACATCTACATTTGATCAGGCAGTGGAGGTCCTTCTTTTAGGATTCAATGAAAAATTAAAACAAAAGGGTGATAAAAATGAAAATGGAACAAATTTCTGAGCATATTTGGAGTTTGAAAACATGGATGATTATTCCTATTCATGTCTGGCTAGTCGCAGATGAAAAGGGAGTGACACTTGTAGATGCAGGGATAAATTCGATGGCAAAAGGAATCTTAAAATATATCGAAGAGATTCAAATGGGGCCGCTTCAAAGCATCGTGTTAACTCACGGTCATTCCGATCATGTTGGGTCATTACAAACGATTTTAAAAGAAAAAAATGTCCCAGTATATGCTCACCAAATTGAATTTCCCTATATGGAAGGAGATCTTCCATATCCAAGAAGAAAAAAAGCTGCTCAGTCTGTAAGAAAACATTTAGCAACTGCTTTACCGACAGATGAAAGTGGGAATCTTCAAATCATTGCGGGCTTACAACCGTACCATACTCCCGGGCATTCACCAGGTCATGTTGCTTACTATCATGAGGAGGATAAAGTTTTATTAGCTGGTGATCTATTTACGTCAAAAAATGGTCAACTCAAAAAGCCAATGGCCATGTTCACTGCTGATATGAAGGAAGCTGTAAACAGTAGTCGGATTATACAGCAATTGCAGCCAAAACGGCTAGAAGTTTGTCATGGAAATTCAGTCTTTGAGCCTGCTAATCAATTAGATAATTATCTTCTTGAAATGAATAAAACTATTTAAGTAGATAGATAGATAGATTTTTAACTTAAGTGTTTTAAATAGCACTGTGAGTTGATGATTCCTTGGAGGTGACTTTTACGACTGGAACTAGCGTTAGAAAAAGGAAACGTCGACTCACATTGATGCAAATTACTCTGTTTAGGTTTTTTAATAAACAAAGGGGAAGGTTTTATAAATGTTTCAATATTTATTAATGGCAATCGTATTTCTTATAGAAATAGTGGCTTTAATCGCATATAGTTATTGGGGATTTCATGCAGGTAAGGGGATAGTGATGAAGATAGTCCTTGGAATCGGGACTCCACTTATTGTTGCCTTCTTTTGGGGACTATTTCTCGCACCAAAGGCAACGTTACCTGTTAGCACTCCGCTCCTAATTATACTTAAAATGATTGTTTTTGGTTTAGCATCAGCAGGTGTATATGCTACTGGTAAGCATTTTTTAGCTGGAGTTTTTCTAGTTATAGCAATTATTGTATTAATTCTTGATAATGTTTTTTTATCATGAAAAACTCATGAGTTACTCCACATCAATGGTATAAAAAAATGTTGGTCAACTTTTTTCGTCTAGGCATTTCAAGCAGATCGACCAACATTCTATTTTTTTGGGATAAAATTCACTAATCGTTTTTATTTGGAAAACCATCAATTAGAAAACAGATAAATTAATTTATAGTTCCCAGTTTAAAAAAGGCTCTTTTTTTAGTTGTGGAACTAAGCCAAGCTCTCTAGACGCGGCAATAATAAATTCTTTTCTGAAGAAGTAGCTTCGGTGATGGACAATTTCCCCATTTTCTACTTCTTGATACTGAATATCATGAACGACCGGACCATCAGTTGTTTCTGCAAGAACAATAATTACAGGCTTACCCCATAAAATATACTCTTTCGCCTTATGACCAGGCAGACCATATTGCAGCGAACCTTTCCTAATTTCTTCTTTCGTCACTTCGATAAAGCCTAATGAAGCTTCATAATGTGCTTGGTCACTAATAAGCTCAAGTATTCCTTCCATATCACCTTGATTAAAAGCTTTTAAATATGCTTGAATTACTTCATTTTTATTATAGTCGGTTTTTTTATTTGATTTCGAAAATGTCGGTTTGTTCTTTAATTTGTTTCGCATTCTCCTTATTGTTGCATAAACTGCACCCGGAGTTGTTTTTACCATGCCGGCAACTTCATCCGCTTGAAATTGAAATACCTCCATTAGTAAAAACACAGCTGTCTGTCTTGGAGTAAAAAGATGATAAAGCTCCTCAAGAGCATCTTCTATATCCAGATTGTCTGCAAATGATTCTGCTGGCACATTTTCCTCTAGTAATGTACCAATAAATCGTTTCTCCCTTCGGCAATGATCGATCCAAGTGTTCGTTGCGATACGATATAAATATGATTTGAGATTCGTAGGATGCCATCTTTGATATAGTCCACCTAAAACCTTCAACATTGTTTCTTGATAGAGATCTTCACCATCCCACGGAGAGCCCGTTAGATAGCGGCAATAGTTCCATAAACCTTGACCAAATTCAGAAATAACACCATCAAACTTTTGCTGAAGGTCTTTTGCTGGTTCATATAGATTACTTGTTATTTGCTCTGTCATAAAATTAACCCCTTTTATAAAAGATTCAATTGTATAACGAATATAGGTATCATAATTATACTAAGAATTCTTAACTTTTTATAAAAATCCCTGCAAATTTTATCAACAGAAAAATCTCGTTATTCAATATGAATAGCAGAGACGGTTTTTGAAGTGTAAAAAGGGGAAAATAGAAATAACTTGAGAAATTAACATAAATGATATAATGCTTATTTAATGAAATTATAAAAAACCTCCCTATGCATTTTTGTTAAGGCGAAGGGAGGCTTTAGTGTTGCTGTTATAAGATTTTTTAATCGACCAAAGATATTAATCTGGCTAAATTACATTCCTACTTTTACAGCTTGTGAAGATAAATTATGTGCAGCTTCAGCTACTTTTTCAAGACCTTGTGCAATAATTTCTTTTGCATTGCCTGGCATTTGATTGTGTCCTTCGATAATTACTTCCTCGATAATTTCCATTCCGAACACTTCGCCAAATACTGTGCGCATATAGTTAACGGACATTTCCATTGGCGCAGCCTCTGGGCTTGAATACACACCACCGCGTGCATTTAATAAGACGATTTTTTTGTCTGTCATTAAACGTTGCATTTGTCCATTTTGATCATATTTGAATGTGAAGCCAGAAGCATATACGTAATCAATAAATGTTTGAAGTGCAGCAGGAATCGTTAAGTTCCATAGCGGGAAAGCAAATACGATTACATCTGCATCTGAAAATGCATCCATTGCTTTTCGTTTTGAAGCTAAAATACGTTTCTCGATATCTGCTAATTCTTCACCTGTTTGCATTTTACCAAAAGCATTAAATAAGTCTTGTCCTAAATAAGGCATATCTTCTTGGAAGACATCAAATGTAGCTACTTTTAAATCATCATGTTCTTTTGTAGCATTAATAAATGTTTCATACATGCGTGTAGAAATTCCATCTGGGCGGTTATTTGCTTTTACTACTAAAACATTTTTCATTCTATTTTTCCCCTATTCTTCTGATGTAATTGATCATATGATTATCATTATATTGATTATGGACGATATGACACGTACCATATGGTTAACAATTAAATAGAACCATTACTTCAAAATAGTTGTTATTCATATGATGTAGCTAAACAACATAGCTTGCTAAATAAACATATGCTGTATAATTAATGTAAAGGTTTTTTTGTATAATTTCAATCAATGAGCTCTTATAATAGTTGTCTAAACAACATAATGGCTAATTTGTTTAAAAACTTCATGTTTGTAGGGAAAAGATGTAATCAATATGAATTGATCCACGTATTACGCGAACACGAAAATTTATTATGGAAGCTTTTGCAGAATTATTAAGAGAAAAAGATATAGAGGATATTACCATAAAAGATAAAATGGAAGAATATTTTTAAAATGTTTTATTTTTAGAGGAATTAAGCAGCATGTAAAGAAATATTTAATAGTTGAATAATAAAATGAAGAATCATGCTTAAGAGGGGGAATAAAGATGGATAAGAAATATCCAATCGGGAAATTTCAGGTGAATGGTGAGATAACAGAAAGTGTTATACATGGTTGGATTAAGGATATTGAAGCTTTACCAGCATTATTAAGTGAAGCTGTAAGCAATTTAAACAATGAACAGCTAGATACACCTTATAGAGAGGGAGGTTGGACTATTCGTCAAGTAGTTCATCATATTGCGGACAGTCATATGAATGCCTACATCCGTATTAAGCTGGCTTTAACAGAAGAAAATCCTACGATTAAACTTTATGATGAAGCAAAATGGGCTGAGCTTTCTGATTGTTCACTACCTGTAGAGGGGTCACTACATTTAATTAATGGTTTACATCAACGTTGGGTGTATTTATTACGTAGCCTGAATTCAAATGATTTGGCAAAAACATTTCATCATCCAGACTTAGGAAAACTTTCTGTTGCAATAAATATAGGCATTTATGCATGGCATGGAAAACATCATTTGGCACATATTACGAACTTATGTAAAGATAACGACTGGAAATAAATGAGGTTATTATGTAATGGAATATTGATAATTCGCATCTGAAATGGAGGTGGATGGTACTGTAGCATTATCTAGCTGCTAGTACAATCATTATAGCTCTGTTAAAGGTAAATGTTGATATTTAATACCTCTCCAAATTCTTAATATTATAAAAGTTCGATAGATTAAAGAGGCTGTATCACATCTAAAATGTAAATGGTCGATAGTCGTAGTAACGAAAGCACTAAACAGCATATAAAAGAATTTCTGTTAACATCATTTATTTTTGAAATGGAGGAGACATATTATAGTTTATGTCTGACCACATTTAATATTTAGGGGTGTATGTTATCGTAAAAGGATTAATTTTCTTTCTTATTTTGTTTTCTTCATACTTTCTACTTCCTGATAGTTTGATTGGTAGTTTTTCTTCACAATTGGGAATGGAGCCTCAACACCTGAAACACAAGGTATTGACATTAATTACTATTGCATTTCTTGTTTGGCTTGTAGTTTCAACTGTATTATTAACTTTGAAATCGTTTGTGGGACATAACAAAAATAGATAAAAACCAAAATCGGGAAATTCTAATAAAAATAAAACATTATATAAAATTTCGTCCATGGATAATCCTTTTGGAAGAGTGGTTACAGAATTGAGTTTTAAAGTATTATAGTTTTGACTTAGATAAACTAGTTTTTGATTTAGAATAAATAACTTTTTTAAGTAAATGTATTAAATTTTCGTTCATTAACAGGAGGGAAAGATGAACTATAGTTTACTTCAAGAATATAATATAAAACTTGCAGGTGATTCAGAAACGGATCAAGTAATCACATTGTTAAAAGATGTTGCTCAATGGTTAAAAAATAAACAAGCTGATCAATGGCAATATTTATTAGCAGGCGGAGATAATGAAGAAATCAGTGAAGCTATTTCGAATAAATATACTTACATTATATTAGCCGATACTGAATTGATAGGGACTTTTACTCTTTCTCCAGTACAAAGTGACTGGGATAAACATATTTTTGGGGTGGACGATAATCATATTTCCTTATATTTACATAGACTAGCTGTTTTACCTAAATATATTGGTAAGGGGATTGGAAAGAATATTTTGCAATGGATACAAGCAAATAACTCATCAGAAAAGATATATTTAAAATTAGATTGTGTTGCTCATAATGCAAGATTAAACCAATTTTATAAAGAAAGTGGATTTGAATATATTGGGGAAGAGGATGGTCACAGTAAATATCAAAAGAAGCTAAAATAAATTTCCATATATATTTCTTTCACCTTTCTCAAATTTCAAATGGAACGGGAGAACGATGTTAACGATTGATTCGTTAAATATGAAAATTAATTTTTACCTAGCATCCTATTATTTTGGATGCTTTTTTTATAGGCTATTTTCGTATAGAATGTTGCTATTTTGATCACAATTACCTACATTAGTTTCGTTAGCTTGCATTAGGGAAAGATTTAGCATTGAACAAATGCTCATTTCAGCGTATCAAAAATCTAATTACTTAGCAGTAGAAACAATTAGAAGTGCATAAAAATGACCTCTATTTATGAGGTCAAATAGCGTTGGATTTTTTGGGATCTTTTATGAACTTAAAAATCAAATGCGACAATATAAATGATACTCCTACCAATATTGGAATTACTACAAAAATCCCTAAAAGGTCTGTTTTATAATTCCAAGGCACAAATTTTTCCCATATTATTTGTACAACTTTCCACAAGATAAAGAAAATAAATGCCGTAAACGAAAAATATATGACTTTTTCTAAAAAACTTTTCAATATTTATTTACCTACTTCCATAATAGACTATTTTTTCTGCTTTTAAGAAAAATATCCTATATTATATATTATCAGATATTTCTGTTTAAATATATTAAAACTTTTTAAAAAACTTTACGAAAACAGCCTTTTAATAAAACATTAATTCTTATATAGATGAATCTGTATATTTTTTCTACTGTTTGTTTAAAACTACAAATAGTTTGATTTATATATGAAGAAAGACGATGTGACCATTTATGATTAATCGGCATCTGCAAATGAACGAAAGGCAAAAGATCCCAAGACAAAATTATAAAATTATTAATGAACCATCTTTAAAAAAAGATAGCAATCCTCCTAAAGTGACGGTAATTACCCCAGTATATAATGCGGAAACATATTTAAGAAGAACACTTGATTCGGTAATTAACCAAACATTAGGGATAGAAAATATGGAATACATACTTGTCGATGATTGCTCAAGAGATGGATCCAAAGATATTTTATTAGAGTACGCTAGTAAGTTTCCTAATATAATAGTCGTTTTCTTACAACGAAACACAGGAACACCTGGCTATCCACGGAATATTGGAATTGGGTTGGCCAGTGCTAAATACATTACTTTTTTAGATGCAGATGATTGGCTGGAGCCGAGTGGACTTGAAAGCCTATACAAGATACTAGAAGAAACTGATGATGATTATGTAGTTGGAAAAACGATTCAGATTCAAGAGAAAGGTACAAAAATCGTGGGGGAGCACGAATCGTGTAAAGAGAGAAGAAGTGTGTCTCCATTTTCTATCCCGCATATGTTCCAACATTTAGGACCAAGAGCTAGAATGTGCAGAGCAGATCTTATTAAAAACAATCATCTATTATTTCCAGAAATGAAATTTGCAGAGGACAAGCAGTTTTTTATCGATGTTTTAACCCATTGCCATAGAGTCTCTACTACAAAAGCAACTATCTATTATTTAAATCGTTCAGGGAATAACAATCGATTAACGAATCAAACAAATATTATTCAAAAAACGAACAGTAATTTACAAGTTATTTATTATATCATTCAAAAAAAATTAGAAATTGAAAAGGAAAAAATGATTTTAAACCGATTATATGAATTTGATTGCATTTCTAGATTTTTCAACACACCGCACTTTCAAGGAACAAAGCTTAAGTGGATCTATTATTATAAATTTAGGCAAGTGGTAAAAACGACTAAATGGCTACATTATGATTTTTCGGATAATTTCTTTGAGCCTTTTCATAAAGTGGTGTACGAATTGTTTTGCAAAAGAAGATACAAGGATTTGGAGAAACTTTTCAAATGGAATAAAGAAGAAAAGGTGAAGAAAGTTGTTATAAAGGATAATTATCCGTATATCTTGGTTCCGTTTTTAGAAAATGAATTTAAGTACATAGGAACTCCTATGTATGCAGTTGCTCAAAAAGAAATTATTAAAGATGACATGTACTACCTTTATTTTAAAGTATATGGTTTATATATTTCATCGATTATGGATGTACTTATACGTGATACAAAGGATGCTCAAATTGAAACTGTGTTAGATGTAACGATTGATGAGGAAGGGAATGGGATATTAGCGATTAGTTTCAAATTCCTAAAACAATTGCCGCCTTCAATCTATTCCATTTTTTTGAGATACAATGATTATTTGAAAGTAAATATTCGAAAAAATGATAAAGACGAAATCAATTGCGGTTATCAGAATCGCGATTACATATTTTTTAATACGGTGTACGCAAATGTTGGATTAAAAATTAAGTAAAAATCTACTTTACTTGTGTTTCACTTTGAATATGGTGGTTTTTTAAACATGCATATTTATAAGAGATTATGAAAAGGTGTACTAAAGAGGTAGAATAATTGAAAAACTAAAATAATTCCCTTTATTTTTTTGGCGATTTATGGTAAAATTTAACTTCGAGATGTAAAGAAAGGGGAATCTATACTACATATGTGTGGAATATCTTGAAATGATTATTCAACTAGATAAAGACAGTTACGGTCCTTGATTCTTAAGGATGCGTTTATTTGTCTATCTAAAATCATTCAAGGGACACATGGTGTGGACAATTACATTCCCATTACCAAGCAGATACCTTTGTATATCTGCTTTTATTTATGGGCAAAAATACATCTCTATTGACACAATTATAGCGTCCCTAAATTGGGGGAATTTTAATGAAAATCCAGAACGAAAATGAACAAATGTTAACAGGAGGGAATGTCTCAACCGTATATCGTTCGGGTGATACCGTTCGACGAGATTTAAAGCCTGATAGTGTTAAAATTCACACATTGCTAAAGCACCTTGAAAGTAAAGGATTAAATAGTGTGCCAAAGTTTCTAGGTATTGATGAAAAAGGGAGAGAGATCTTATCCTTTATCGAAGGAGAAGCAGGTAATTATCCGCTAAAAAAATACATGTGGTCGGATGAGGCATTAAAAGAGATCGCAAAAATGCTTCGTCTCTATCATAATGCGGTGAGTGATTTTCCATTGGTAGAACCTTGGCAACCCATTGATAACACCCCCCAGCCATTTGAGGTGATCTGCCATAATGATTTTGCCATCTATAACATTATTTTTAATCACGAAAAACCAGTAGGTGTGATTGATTTTGATTTTGCTGCTCCTGGTACAAGACTTTGGGATATCGCCTATACCTTATACACTTGCGTTCCTTTAAGTAGACTTTATCATACGGAAGAAGGCGAAGCCATTTATTATGATTCGTTAAAGGATGCTGAGCGAATCAAACAAAGAGTAAAACTGTTTTTTGATTCCTATGGTATGGAAGGAATTGAAAAAGGTTTTTTAAAGATGGTTTTGTTACGAATAGAAGGATTATGTAAAACCATGCAAAGGAAAGCTAAAGAAGGCGATATGGCGTTTCAAAAAATGATTGACGAAGGACATTATGAACATTATCAAGAGGAACTTCGATTCATTCGCGAACACGGAAAAGAGTGGATTTAAGAGAATAATCTTGGCGAACTAACTGGGAGATTTAGCTTAACAAGCACAAAAAAGGGGGAACTTTATGAAAACTATTGGACTAATTGGTGGAATGAGTTGGGAGTCTTCGGTTGAATATTATCGATGCATAAATGAAGAGGTAAAAAACAGATTGGGCGGATTGCATTCTGCAAAATGTCTTTTATATAGCGTTGATTTTGCCGAGATTGAACGCTATCAAGCGGAAGGTAATTGGGAAAGTGCAGGTAAAATATTAGGAGAAGTTGCATCATCTTTAGAAAAAGCAGGTGCAGAATTTATAGTAGTTTGTACAAATACGATGCACAAAGTAATTGATTATATAGAAGCAAAAATAACTATTCCTGTTTTACACATAGCTGATGCTACTGCCAATCAAATACAAAAATCAAATATTTCAACGGTAGGATTATTGGGCACTAAGTACACTATGGAGCAAGATTTTTATAAATCCAGAATAGAATCTAACGGAATTAAAGTTATAATTCCAAATGATACTGAAAGAGATATGATTAATAAAGTTATATATGAAGAGTTATGTTTAGGTGAAATCATGCAATCATCAAGAGATTATTACAAGGAAGTTATCAAAAACTTAGTTGCAGATGGTGCTGAAGGAATCATATTAGGGTGTACGGAAATTGGATTATTAGTTAAACAAGAGGATTCAGAAATTCCTTTATTCAATACAACAGAAATACATGCAATTGAATCAGTTAATAAAGCATTAGAATATTAATTGGTTTAGACAACTTTCAATAACTATCATGAAATCTGATTAAAGCAACGAGGGCTTTTGTTTAAAAGTAAATATGCTGAATTCAAAGTCAACGGAACCACTGATTTAGTTCAAAACACCAGAAGATACATCTATGGCACCTTGTTACCGAATTCTAAATTTGAAAGAAGAGATGGACCAGATTTTGAAATAACGGATGTCTTAAATTCAACAATTCCGAATGAAATGAAAATGAAGATCTACATACCAATTGAGGACTAGCCTAAGGGGGAAAATAACATGAATATTGAAAAAGTTTTTGGGGATTTTCCAGTATTGGAATCTACGAATCTGATATTAAAAAAAATCGAAGAGGTACACTTACAAGAATTATATTCGATCTACGACAATGACAAAGTATTCGAATATTGCGGGATGATTCCTAGACATAACTTACAAACGGTAAGTAAGATGATTGGTCATTTTGATAAGGATTACCAAAATAAAAGAAGAGTCAAGTGGGGTATCTTTCAGAAGAATCAAAGTAATAAATTGGTTGGAGTTTTTGAATCTATGGACTTTAACCGAAAAGTGAACATGGTAACTATTGGTTACTTTTTGGCAGAAGATTATTGGGGTAAGGGCATTGCAACCGAATCCGTTCAAACGTTAGTAAAATTTTTATTTGAAGAAGTTAATATTAACAGAATTCAAGCAGAGGTCATGCCTGCAAACGAGATTTCAAAGAAAGTCCTCTTGAAAAACGGATTTATGAAAGAAGGATTGTTAAGACAAGCTTCTTTATGGTCAGACAAAGGAGTTGTTGATTTAGAAATATATAGCATACTTAAAGAGGAATACACGAATAATTAAATTTTTTAACCAGTTCTCTCTTGAACGGGGTTATATGTTGTGAATAATTTCCACGTTTGCCGCCAGGAACCAAAAAAGGTACACAATATGTGTACCTTAAAAGCTTAATTTGCTAACTGCGCATTTTCTTTATTCACTTTCTTTGTTTCATGTCCCTTCAATCCATTGAACAATAGGTTTAAAATAATCGCTACTATACTACCAGAAACGATTCCACTACCAAGAATTAAACGAATAAACTCAGGGAGTTTTGAAATGACATCAGGTGCAATCGAAACACCAACTCCAATCGAGATGGATGATGCAATGATAAACATATTTTCGATACGATTAAAGTCAACCTGGGCAAGCTGACGAATACCAGTTGCAATTACCATTCCAAACATCGGAATCATTGCGCCACCTAATACCGGATTAGGGATAATTGTTGTTAGTGCTGCAACTTTTGGTAAAAGTCCAAGACCCATAATAATGATGCAAGCAGAGAATACGACTTTACGTGATTTTACTCCTGTTAAAGCGACTAAACCAACATTTTGAGAATACGTTGTATATGGAAAAGCCTGAAACACTCCTCCAATAACCTGGGCAAGACCCTCAGCACGAAGTCCAAGTTTGATATCCTTTCCTTCGATTTTTTTCCCAACAGTGTCTCCTAAGGCGAAAAATACTCCAGTTGATTCAATCATACTTACGATGCCAATTACAACCATACTTAAAATTGCTGAAAAATGGAAGGTTGGAGCACCAAAACGGAAAGGGTGTACCATGTGGAACCAAGATGCTTTCCCAACAACAGAATAATCAACAAGCCCCATAAATGATGCAACCACTGTTCCTAAAACTAAAGAAAGAAGAACCGCAATCATTTTTAAATAGCCTTTGAAAAATCTATTCATAATAACGATGGCAACAAACGTAATAGACGCTAATAATAAATTTGTTCCGCTAGCATATCCTGGTGTATTTGCTTGGCCTGTGATATCACCCATAGCTGCGCCTATTAAAGATGCACCGATGATGGTAACAACAGAGCCTGTCACAACAGGAGGGAATAACATAATAATATAATCCATAAATTGCGCTAAAATAAAGACGATAACACCAGAAGCGATAATCGCTCCATAAATAGCAGTAATACCAGATTTATTCCCAATTGCAATCATTGGCTCAACTGCTTGAAAGGCACATCCTAATAAAATCGGTAGTTTTATTCCAAAATATTTACCGCCAATAACCTGAAGTAAGGATGCTACCCCACAGCAAAATAAATCGATGGAGATCAAATATGTTAATTGTTCTGCTGTCATCCCGATTTTTGGTCCGACTATTAAAGGAACAACAACTGCTCCAGCATACATAGCTAACACATGCTGAAATCCAAGAGCACCAAATTTCCAAACCCCAAATTTCTTCTTCACATCTCTCACCCCTATATTAGTCTTCGATAAATTCTACAGTAAGGTTGATAAGGCTTTTGATTCTTGCTAGTGAAAGAACGTCGAAACCTGCATCTCTTAGCTTTTGTCCACCTTCTTGAAAGGCTTTTTCAATCACAATTCCAATCCCGATAACTTCAGCACCAGCTTGTTTTACGATTGATGCCAGTCCAAGTGCCGCTTCTCCGTGAGCTAAAAAATCATCAATGATTAGTACTTTATCTGTTGGAGATATAAAGGACTTTCCAATATGAATTTCATTTTCAATTTGCTTTGTAAAAGAGAAAACTCTCTCTACCCAAACATCACCCTTCATGGTCATCGGCTTTTGTTTTTTTGCAAAAACCATTGGAACACCTAATTCCAAAGCGGTTGTTAGAGCGGGGGGGATTCCTGATGATTCAAGAGTCAATACTTTTGTGATATTTTTATTACTAAAATAGGAAGCAAATTCTTTTCCCATATCAAACGTTAATTGTGGGTCAATTTGATGGTTAAGAAAGGAATCAACTTTTAAAACACCATCCGAAATAACACGACCTTCTTTGAGAATTCTTTCTTTAAGACTTAGCATGCTGCACCTCCAGAAAAATAAAAGACCCCGTATGAAACTTTTACAAGTGAAAAGTTTCATACGGGGTCAAACAACCACGTCAAATAAACTTTCACCCGTAGTCAGCTCATTTACGGCGAGCCGGTAGAAACTTGCAGACCATATCTCTGCGATTATACGAGATGAATCATTCGTGTTTTTTGATTAGTATAAGGTAAAATTACTATTTTGAAAAGAGGTTTTTATTCAAAAGCGAATTATCTAGAAAAATCAGAATTAAATGTTAAGGAAAAATCAAACTGAAACAAGCTTTCTTTTTCATTGATTTCAAAGATATTTTCCTTAATACTTATAATTAGGAAGATCTGGAGTTTATCAGGTTGAGGAGGATACATAAAATGGCAAGAACTCGATATACAAACCCAAATGGTGATAAAAATATTAATTCCTTTAAGAGCATGATGCGGTGGCAGAAAGAACGCCGTAAAAAAGTAAAGGATTTATCATTTGTCGTACCACAGGAATTGGATAAAAAACATGTATATTTGGAGACAAATAGAGTGGACACAACCATTACTTGGATCGGGCATTCATCCTTCCTTATCCAAATACAAGGTTTGAATATAGTAACGGATATCGTTTGGGCAAGAAGAATGGGGTTTGATGTGAGATTATCTGATCCTGGCTTAACACCTGAGCAAATGCCCGAGATAGATGTTGTTTTGATATCACATAGTCATTATGATCATTTAGATATTCCTTCTTTGAGGAAGCTAAAAGGAAGTCCAATATTTTTAGTTCCAATTGGATTGAAAAAATTGTTTGAGAAGAAAAAATTTACGCCTGTAAATGAGTTTAGCTGGTGGGATAAGACAACGATAAAAGAAGTAACTTTTACATTTGTCCCTGCGAAGCACTGGTCAAAGAGAACATTGACAGATACAAATACTTCCCACTGGGGAGGTTGGGTGATAAAAGGAGAGGGGAAAACAATTTATTTCGCTGGGGATAGTGGTTATTTTGATGAGTTTAAAATTATCGGCGAAACATTTGCAATTGATTATGCTTTAATTCCGATTGGAGCATATGAACCAGAATGGTTTATGGCTCCTCAGCATATTAATCCTGAAGAAGCCGTTCAAGTTTTCTTGGATGTAAAGGCAAACTATTTTATCCCGATGCACTATGGTGCTTTTCGGTTGGCAGACGATACGCCAAAAGAAGCAATCGATCGAATGTGGAAGGAATGGGAAAGACAGGGTATAAATAAAAATTCGTTAATACAATTAAAATTAGGCGAAACAATAACGGATTAAATTAAAAAAAGTCTTCAATTAACACATTTAATTAGTGCCACTAAATAATGAAAAATAGACTACAATAGGGGAACGTTTGATTTGGACGTTCCCGTTCTTATTACGTTAAAGCACTGGTTAATGAAATAAGGTAATTTATTTATTATAATCTTACCAGTGTACTTGAAGTTTATTACCATTTGGGTCATAAAAGTGGAAAAAGGCATGACCATTATCTTCTTTTATATCCTCGACCTTAACTTGATTATCAATTAAGTGTTGATGAAATTTAGATAATTCTGGACTTGTAAAGCCAATGCTAAATTCTTGTTCATTATCAATTGTAAAATGTGCAAATGTTTCATCTTCAGTAGGAACTAAGATAAGTAAGAAAGGTCCTTCATTTACTTGTAAAATCGCAAGTTCCTCAGTAATATTTAATAACTGGAGCCCTAATACAACTCTATACCATTGTGCAGACAGTTCTAAATCTTTTACAGGAATTCTAATATAATGTACTTGATCAATAAATGATTTATTCATAGCCTTCTCTCCTTAATTTAATCTGGTATATCAAATAATTTCCTTTCGATATACCTTTTTCCTTCCGATTATTGAATTAACCTGCATGTTAAAGGAACAAAGAACTAGCGGTCCCTAGCTACAAGAACGCATACTTGGTCCTTGCTTATTCCACTAAACTCTGAACTCCCACCGCGTAACCTTAGTTTTCGTTCTTGGATATTCCGTTTTCCTTTCTCGGAATAGAGAAAATATGTTTCATCCATTTCTACCATTCGTTCAAATAGTTCAAAATCCATCTGCTTTAATGCAGTAAAAATTTTATGCCTCAAATAATAAGCGTCACATAATGAGCACCAATGAGTTTAGCTGATTTTCGAAGGGAATACACCTCAATCATACATTCGATAAACTGAAGCCACTTATTCGGCATATGTGTTCTGTGAAGAGAAGTGTTCGTCATATCTATGAATGTTTTACAGCACTCTTTGCAGGGTAACTTTGGCGTTCAATGGGATTGAATGTAGTTTTAACTAGGTATTTACCGAAACGAATGACTATATAACAGGGGAACATTTGAGGAATTCGAGTGTTCCTTTATTTTTTTATTATCTTGAATACTATCTTGAATGGGTATAAGATAAATCCACAAGAACTGAAAAATGGAGTCCTATATATGATGAAATATATCTTACCGATTAGTCTATTATTAACAAGTATAGTGCTTTATTTTACTATAAATAACGAAATACATACGAAGAAAAACGAGAATCTTGTTCTAAGAGATGGCAAGCCAGAGCTTGTAAGGGTAGATAGTAATAAATTATCACAAATTGATTCTATCATGAGAAAAGCAATTAGAGATGGTATAACACCAGGAGCAGTGGTATTAGTGACAAAGGATGGGAAAATTATCAAAAATACCGCCTATGGCTATGCAGAAAAGTTTGATAAAGGTAAAGTCCTTTCCCATCCAAGAAAGATGACTGTTAATACAATGTTTGATCTTGCTTCTATTACAAAGGTGATGGCTACCACGCAAGGAATCATGAAGCTAGTGGAAGAAGGAAGGATATCTGTAAACGATAAAGTGGTTAAATTTTTTCCTGGTTTCGGAAAGTTTCATAAAGCCGATATAACGATAGAAGATTTGTTAACTCATAGTTCAGGACTGCCTGATTGGGAGCCTGCCTACCTGTATGCTAGTAACTCAGAAGGGATATTGAATTATATAAACAACCTGAAATTGGCATACGAGACGGGATCGAAACGTGTCTACAGTGATTTTAATTTTATGTTGCTTGGGTATATCATTGAAAAGGTAACAAATGAACGATTAGATGCATATCTTGATTCTCAAGTTTATCAACCTCTTGGTTTAAAACGAACGATGTTTACACCGAATAAGAAGAATAGGAAAGATATAGCAGCAACTTCATGGGGAAATCCATATGAATATAAGGAGATTAACGATCTTGGACTTCAACCTAATCAGTTTTCAAAATGGAGATCCTATACTTTTGTAGGGGAAGTGGAGGATGGTAATAGCTATTATGGAAATGAAGGAATAGCTGGACATGCGGGTTTATTTTCCTCCGCAAAAGATTTAGCTGTCATGGGGCAAATGTTATTGAATGATGGGGAATATGGAAATACAAGAATATTTCAAGATAAAACGATTAATCAATTTACAGCTGAAGATCGTTTTGGACAAGGTTTAGGTTGGGAACGGAATCAGCCGTTTATGGGCTCTCTTCATTCAAAGGATGCATTCGGTCATAATGGTTCTACAGGTACACAATTAATTATAGATCCAACATATAACCTACAAATTATCATCTTAACGAATAAACAAAATAATGGGCTACCGAAAGACGGCACATACCCTAGTACAACCGCATTATCCAGCAATATAGCAGATACTGTATATCAAGCAATAAAATAATAGAAAAAGAACCTGTTTAAATTTCACAGGTTCTCTTTGAGGTTATAAAACATTCACAAATTATTCTTGTAAGGTGGACAAGTGTCTGTTTGTGGTGCCAGGCACCATTAACTTATTGTGGAGATCCGATAGTTTTCTTTTGTTCCTGTTACCATTTGGCCACAAATCGGGCATTGTGCTTGAAGACCTTTGAAAGCGTTTATATCAAATGCATTTAAATTTCCAAATGAAAAAGGTGATTTAAACCATGTTTTGCAATTTCGATTTGTACAGCAAAGCTCTAAAACCTTACCAGCCATCATTTCGATTTCCCCCTTTACACATATATATTCAGATAGCTGATAAATAATAATCAGGATTGGTATTAGTTATAATAAAATGATATAGATATAAATTTAATGAAAAAGGTGTTAATATTGATAGATTTGCAGTCCATTTCAACCATATTGTTAAATCTTTTATTTGTTAGTTTGGTAGATATGCTTCATCTAATAGGAGGCATATTAGTGGTAGGTTTTTGCATAGGAATACTTGAACGGGTAACATATCGGTTTCTTGTAAGCGTATTTGGTAGCAAGGGAATACTTCTTACTGCTTGGATCGGTACACCAATACATGAATTAAGTCATGCGATTATGTGCTTTATCTTTCACCATCGAGTTAACAAAATAAAACTTCTCCAATTCAGCAGTCGAAATGGCATATTAGGGTATGTGGAGCACCAATATAACCCAAGGAGCTTATATCAAAGAGTAGGAAATTTTTTTATAGGTATCGCTCCCATCATAGGTGGAGCTTTCGCGATTTTTTTATGTTTGTATTTTACTATGCCAGATACTTATAAAGCTGTTTCTCGATTTATCCTACTAGAGGTAAAAGGAAATACAGTAAATAATCTATTTTCCATTTCTTTTTTAACCATTTTGCTATTTGTTAAAGATCTCTTTAATCTTCATCAATTTCTACAACCACAGTTTTGGCTATTCCTTATTTTGTCGATATGTATTTCTTCTAACATGGCATTGAGCAAAGCGGATATGAAAGGAGCTGCAAGTGGAATCATTGCATTGTTCTTGTTCTTTTTTATATTAATCAGTATTTCTGCATGTCTTCATATTCCCTCTATTCAAATTAACTTGCTTATTAATAGAATAAATATCTTAACGTTAACGATGTTAGTTGTGTCATTGATGTTTTCTTTATTTGCAGTTTTTCTAAGTTATCTAGTATTCGTCGTATATAGGTTTTTAGGAAATAGGGAAGAGGCTAGATGATAAGTGTCTTATAGTATTCATTTAATATGTACCATGATTTTTTATGAAGCATTTAGAGTATCGTTATTATTCCACAAGCTAAAGTTTTTGAGGTATAATGTAAATTGAACAAAAGCGACATAATAACCTAATTTTTCTAATTGATATTCATTTTAGATTTAAAGTAGAAAGAGAGTGTTCGAAACATGGGTCGTAAATGGAATAATATTAAAGAAAAGAAAGCATCAAAGGATGCAAATACTAGTAGAATTTATGCAAAATTCGGTCGTGAAATTTATGTTGTGGCAAAACAAGGCGAGCCAAACCCTGAATCAAACCAAGCGCTAAGATTTGTACTTGAACGCGCAAAAACATATAATGTACCAAAACACATTATCGACCGTGCTATTGAAAAAGCCAAGGGCGGTTCTGATGAGAACTATGATGAATTACGATATGAAGGCTTTGGGCCAAATGGATCCATGGTTATCGTCGATGCATTGACAAATAATGTGAACCGTACTGCTTCTGATGTAAGAGCTGCTTTTGGTAAAAATGGTGGTAACATGGGCGTGAGCGGTTCAGTAGCATACATGTTTGATTCAACAGCTGTTATTGGTCTAGAAGGCAAAACAGCAGACGATGCACTTGAAATTTTAATGGAAGCGGACGTAGACGTTCGTGACATCTTAGAAGAAGACGAGTCTGTGATCGTTTATGCAGAACCGGACCAATTCCATGCAGTACAAGAGGCATTCCAAAATGCAGGAATCACAGAATTTACCATTGCCGAGATTACGATGATGGCACAAAACGATATTACTCTTGAAGATGACGCAAGTGCTAAGTTCGAAAAATTAATTGATGCACTGGAAGATTTAGATGATGTTCAGCAAGTGTACCATAATGTGGATTTAGGAGAGTAAAACAAAAAGCAGGCTTTCTATAAGATTTTTCTCCAATATAATCTGCCGATAAATTAAACGAATATTGATATACATTCACAAGATTCATAATTATTATGATGACAAACATAAACTCACTTTTTGTATGAAAAATACTTACGAAGAGTGGGTTTTTTGTTTGTATTTAGAAGATGAGTACAAAGAGTTTTTATATGACTTGGAAAGTAAAAATTATTCACCTAGAACAATCAAAGGTTACAAAAACAATAATAAGGCATTACTAAATTAATTACAGAATGAATTTGAAGCAAAAAGGTTTGACTGAATTATACATAAATAGTGTCCATAAGTGTATGCGTTCCTTTTTCAAATTCATGGTGGAAGAAGGTTATATTGCTGAAAAAAGAAATCCAATTCTATCTGTAAAATTTATGAAAGAACCGAAAGTTATCATTAAGACGTGTACTGATGATGAAATTAAACGGATGATTAATGCCTTTCCCCAAAATACCTATCAGAATTGCCGGAATAGGCTAATCATAATCTTTTTTGTGGATTTGGGAATCAGAAACCTTGAACTTTGTTCTCTAACTCATTTAGATATCATGGATACTTTAATTAAAATATTTGAGAAAGGTAGTAAAGAAAGGTACTTGGACTGTAGTTGTCCATATTTTAAAAAATACCAAATTAAATACGAACGTATTAAACATGAATACTTCAAAGACAAAATGATGATTGATAATAATTACTTTTTGTCTCGAAACGGAAAAGCATTAACAGTAAATGCGATTGAAAAAATTGTTAAGGAAGCAGGGAAGATGGCAAAAGTAAGAGATTCGATTAGGTGTTCGCCTCACACCGTAAGGCATTGTTACGCTCAGAAGCAATTACGATTACGCTTAGATGTATACAGTTTGAGCAGGCTATTGGGACATGAATCTACTGTAATTACCACCAGATATTTACAATTTCTAATTTGGACGTAATAAGGTTAGTGATTTTATACATAAGACTGCGGAAGAATATGGTAAAGGATACCATAATATATGGAATAATATTTACGGAAAGAGCTGGAAGCATCTACATAATTAATATATAATCATAGGTTGTCATTCGTAGCAGTCTATCACATACATTGTTTTTGTTCAGAATTTGTTCACAGGAAAATAGTATGATTTGATTGGATACTTAAAAAAGGAGGTTTTTGACATATCGATTCAATATGATCAATTGTCTCAAGAATGGTATGAGCTTTTGATGGAAGCAAGAAATATTGGATTATCGATCGAAGAGATAAGAGAATTTTTGTTAAGTCATCAAGAACAAAATCATAAAAAATCAAATTAATATATATTCGCTCCTCAAATTGAGGAGTATTTTTTTATAAGAATGTCAAATGGGAGATGAATAGATGAATGATAGTACTCTGTTTGAAGAAACTAAACCTGTATATATAGTAATTAACCATGCATTCCGAAATATCAAGGAACATGGATTCTACGATTCTATTTTTACTGCTGAATATTTAGCGTTAGATACGTTCTATAAATTAATATATGAAGAAGCATTTGATAGATCCAAAAATGGATAATTTATCCTATATATTTCGACTCATGAAATAATCTTTAATAAAGCTTACAATAAGGTACAAGTATAGTTTTAACCCCCTTTTTATTACTGAACTTTCTACTTTACTCTTTGTGTCCAGTCATTGTGGCTGGATATTTTTTTTTAGAAATATTATGATAGACTTACATTAAGTTATTGCAAAAATCTATCAAAATATTATTATTAACATATTAATTTTCATACATAAAGCAAGTCAAATAAACGTTGAAATAAGAACAATTTTCGTTGAATTTTAGATGATGTACAGCAAGTGTATCAAAATGAGGATTTAGGAGAGTAAATATAAAAGATACCTCTGGATAATGTTTTTCAGTGGCATTTCTAGGAAAATTTTTACGAATAATAATATACATTCATCAAAAGCATAATTATTATTATGATAAACTTTCAACTCATATTTTGTAGGAATTATTCTAACAAAATGTGGGTTTTTTATTTGTTTTTATGAGCTATATAAAAAAGGAACTTCATAAAAGTTTTAGAATAAGTTGGTTGGCAAGGCTGTTCAATTATTCGACTCTTTATTAAATTGATTAAATACAATAGCCATCAGAATAAAAAATGCAACTGTTGTAATCAATGGTAGAATTATCATTTTAGCCCACCTTTATGTTGATAAGAGACTCTTTCAAGAAGGGGGTAGAGAAAGAGTCTCTGGGTAAATTGTGTCCTTGGTGATAATGATAATCGTTATCAATTGAAAAGTCAAGCAAATATAAGAGTAAATTTTGAAAATGTTTTTCTGAAATGAAAATATATTAATAAAAGAAAATAATATATCATAGCTTGATGATATTTACATAGACATATAATATAATATGTAAATCGTAATAATTTCGTTTAAAGATTAAACTTAGGAGGACATTTATTCATGAAAAAGATTGAAACCTATGTTTTAAATGGATTTTTGGGAAGTGGTAAAACTACTTTACTACTAAAAATGCTTCGTCATTTTAAAGAAGAAAATAAAAAAGTAGCGGTCATATTAAATGAATTAGGTGCAGTTAACGTTGAATCTCATATGTTTGAAGAGCAGTCCGTTATAGAACTTTTAAATGGTTGCATTTGCTGTACTATTCAAGATGATTTGTCTAATACACTTAAATTACTAGCTAATCAGCATGTTGATGAAAATATTGATGTATTGCTTTTAGAAGGAACAGGAGTAGCTCATCCGCGAGATATTACAGAAGTATTTTCTCGTGCGGAAATGCAAGAAGTATTTCAACTAAAATCTACTATCGGGGTTGTGGATGCCAGTCACTTTTTGGATTACTTAAGTATTTTCGCTAGTTCTAAAGAAATTAGAACATTATTAAAAGAACAAGTACAACATTCCACAGTCGTTCTATTGAACAAAATAGATCGAGTAAACGAAAAAGAAAAGGTAAAAATCCAAAAGAAAATTGATTCGATAAAAGAGGTAGGTGTACCAGTATACTTAACATCATTTAGTAACATAGACATAAAAAGATTAAGCAAAGCTGAGGAAATAACAGAAAAAATGAGTAATGAAAATCCTCATAATCATACTCATCACCATCATCATCATGATTCTTCACATGGAGACATCGTAACTATTAAACTAGATAATATTCCTATAGTAGAAAAAAGAATATTAACAAAATGGTTAAACAGTTTACCAAAAGATGTAATACGCGCAAAAGGACTAGTTAAATTAAAAGGTGAACCATATCTTACTCACGTTCAATATGCAGATAATGTAGCCCGTTACACAAGTTTAGGAAAAAATGACAATCGAAACCCTGTGTTTATTCTAATAGGTAAAGAGTTAAAAATGGAAATGTTTCATCCACTATCGAAAGTGCAGTTGTAATCGTTATTTATTGATCATTCATTCCTAATTGTCCACCTCTATAGTAATATTTGGTGGACAATTAGGAATGTAATTTAAATAAACTCAATATTTTTATGTTTAAATATTAAATTGCCATTCGGAACTTAATTCTAGGTATATTTATCAAGCATTACTTTTTAAAAATACGAAAGAATAAGCATTCGTAAACAAAAAATGGATATCATTTAAAATACACATAAGGACTGGCTAATTTAGGTATCACTTTAATTGTTTTAATTTTTAGAGATGGCACTGTATTACCTTGAAAAGAACCTTTCTCAATAATCCCATCAACTTTTACCCACTGGTTTTCACGTAGATTACTAACTTCTCCTTTGGATAATATACCCATAACATCAGCATCAGCAATACAACATGTAACGCCAAATCTTATTACAACAATTTCATTCTTCTTAATGCCATCCGGTTTAAATACAAATCCTACAAACTCTATTTCTTTCCCAATAAATTTATCGAGATTTTGCTCGATAGTGTTCATAGTAAAAATGTAATTATCATCATGTACAATAATCTTTTTGCTGGAGTATAGCTTCTTCTCCATCTTTGCATATTTATCATCAGATTCTTGAGTTTGATTAGGTTGCTTGGCAGCTCTTTGATTTTCTGCAGTTATTGTTTGCGTCTTTTCACCAAATCGTACCGTTCGATTTGCAGCAAAAGTACTATCTAGAGCAGTGTTTGTAAAAAACATCCCTGTTATAACAGGTACGATAAACATTGTATAGACGAGTACGGATTTCTTTCCAGAAGACGATACTCCATGATCACTACTACAATCACAATCAATTTCATCATCGTTTTTTCTATTCCTCAAGAATTGTCCAATTCCCATAATTAAAAATGCAAAAACAGAGAAATAAATTAAAGGTGCAAGCTTCGGTGAGATATAATATTTCAGATCACCTGTAATAAGTAGCTTTAAAAGCAAAATAGTGAAACCACTTAATAATAAGCCTCTTACATAAACATGATTTAATTTCTTGTTTTCTTGTTCCATTAATTTACCTCCAAACCACCAATTGAAGAACATATATAATACTTAGAACAACTATAGTTGTGACTATCATAAAAACAAGAACAAATTTTGCCTTAAAATAGCCAAAAAGCATAATGGTGTTTTTAAAATCAATCATCGGGCCAAACAGTAGAAAAGCCAAAATAGAGCCCTTTGAAAAAGAATGCATAAATGATGCAGCAACAAACGCATCTGCCTCAGAACATAATGATAATAAATAGGCAAATCCCATCATTACAGGGGGAGCAGTGAAATTATTTGCTCCAATGCTAAGAAGAATATTTCGATCAAAAAATGTTTGAAATAAACTTGCAATAAAAGCACCAAAGATTAAATATTTACCCATTTGAAAAAATTCATCACTTGCATGGTATATAACTGATTTAAAGCTTTTGGCTGAATTTACAGATTCCTTATTCTCAGCAGAAATAAGGTCTTCTTTCGTTATTTTTAATTGGTCTTTATTACGGAAAATTAAATAAATAATCAATCCTATAATAATAATAGTGATAAACGCTAGTCCAAATCTGTAATATGCCATTTGTATGTTCATTCGAAAAGCAAAGTATGTAGAGAAAAAAACGATAGGATTTAATATAGGTGCACCGACTAATAATACTAAACCTACATGTAATGCCATGCCCTTTTTTATTAGTCTTCGAACAACCGGTACAATTGCACATTCACACACTGGAAATATAATTCCAAATAAAGCTGCTGGAATCAACGCAAGAAAGGGGTTCTTTGGTATGAATTTTTGAAGTTTTTCCTCTGATACATATAGTTGAATAATAGAAGATACAAAAACTCCTAGTAAGACAAAAGGAATGGCTTCTAGTAATATACTTATAAAAATAGTATTTAAATTACTTAATGATTTCGGAACATGTAAGGTAAGGACGGAAGAATCACCTTTCATTAACAAAAGAATGATTAATCCAATGAGTAATAATCCAACTATATATCCTAGTAAATCTTCAAATATTTTAACAGTTTTCATAACTTAAATTCTCCTAATAAAAATCTTACATTAGTAATTATTAGCAACGTAATGATACCATATATTATTTTTTGTATTAAGGGTACCGGTTAGCATAATAAATAATTATAAAAGTGATATTTTCATATTTTCTTTAACAATAAATAGAAGCTCATACCCATTCCAAATCTAAAATTAAGTAGGTGGCGGCTCAAACTCAATTACTTAACTTGAACTGCTCCAGCTACATCATATAAACTCAAATCAATTTCTGTTACCTCACCCAATGCATGCTTAGCTAACTGTGAACCAATAAATGGCCCCATAGTTAATCCCGATGCACCGAGACCATTTGCAACAAATATACCTTTGAATCCTGGAAGTTCACCTATAACGGGAAGGAATTCGGGAGTAAATGGCCTAAATCCAACTCTAGTTTCAAGAACGGTACTATTTAATAAACCTGGGGCAATCTCAAGCGCTTTGTTTAATATCTCCTGCATCCCACCAGCTGTAACTCTAGTATCAAATCCAACATCATTTTCATGAGTTGCTCCAATCACAATTCTACCATTATCAAAAGTCAATAAATATTGATCCGTTGGTGGCATCACTACCGGCCAGGTACTTGTATCTTCGTCAGGCAATTCTAGATGAATAATTTGCGCCTTTTGAAAATGCACCTTGAAATTTACACCGATAGCTTCTAATACTTGGTTTCCCCACGCACCAGCAGTAACAATAACGGAATCGCCAAATATTGTTTCATTTTCTACCGTTACACCCAATACTTTATCTACATCAACTAGTAAGTTTGCTTCGCCAAGTATTATCTTTGCCCCGTGTTTTCGAGCAGCATTAAGTAATGCATTCCGCATGGCACGACCATCAACACGAGCGGCTCCGCTTACATGAACTGATCCGTATCCAGCGGCAAGAGGTGGAAATAGTGACTTCGTTTCTTCTGGAGTCAGTACTTTGACTTCTCCAATCTCAGGTGCATCTACTAAACGTTTTAATGCTCGTTTTTCCATCGCTTTTAACTTTTCCTCATCAGCATGAATGCTGATTGCACCAACTCTGGAATATCCTGTATTTATTTCACCATCTTTTTCAAGATCATTAATTAGTGACGTGTAATATTTCGCACCGCCTTTTGCAAGAGCGTACCATGCTTTATTCCTTCGTTGTGATAGCCAAGGACATACTATTCCTGCTGCCGCATCAGTTGCTTGACCAAAATCGTTTCTATCTACAACAATTACTTCGGCATTTGCTTTTGCAAGATGGTAAGCAGTGGAAGCTCCTAAAATACCTGATCCAATGACAATATATTTTTTCATCCATAACATCCTTTTTTACTTAGTCCATGTCCATGATAACAATCAGATACAAGAGAACACAAGCACGGATGTATAAAATGAGCATAACCATTAAAATATAGCACTGAAAGCTACTTGACAGAATAACAGAAGTCTTTATATGTGTCTTTACATATGAATAGTAAAGTGTTATATTTCATGTTGGAAAAAGCAATTTATACATGAATCTTTTATTCATAGAAACTAGTTTATTTTTAAAGGAGTACATTATGGAAAAAAGTTTAGCAGCTTCCCAAAAAAAATTGCTACTCATCTCCGGTACTGGCTGGATGTTTGATGCATTAGATGTGGGAATATTATCATTTGTTATTTTAGCACTTCAAAAGGATTGGAATTTGAATCCTTCACAAATGGGGTGGATTGGCAGTATAAATTCGATTGGAATGGCTGTTGGAGCACTACTGTTTGGAATTCTCGCCGACCGATTTGGACGAAAGTCAATTTTTATGATTACTTTGTTATTCTTTTCTATTGGAAGTGGACTTTCAGCACTTGCCCCAACACTTACCATCTTTCTTATTTTACGTTTTTTCATCGGCATGGGATTAGGCGGAGAGCTTCCTGTTGCGTCTACACTCGTTTCTGAGAGTGTTCGAGCAAAGGACCGTGGTAGGATCGTTGTGCTATTAGAAAGTTTTTGGGCTGGTGGTTGGTTAATTGCAGCACTTATTTCTTATTTTGTAATCCCGAAATTCGGATGGCAAATTGCATTGTTAATTTGTACACTTCCAGCATTTTATGCTTTATATTTACGTTTAAGTTTACCGGATTCGCCACGATTTCAATCAGTAAATAAAGAGAACCAACAATCTTTCCTCAAAAAAATTGAGCAGGTTTGGTCAAAAAAATATGCAAAACGAACATTAATGCTGTGGATTGTTTGGTTTACTGTCGTATTTTCTTATTATGGCATGTTTTTATGGCTGCCAAGTGTGATGGCTTTAAAAGGCTACAGCATGATCAAAAGCTTTGAATATGTATTAATCATGACATTAGCACAGCTTCCTGGATATTTTACTGCCGCTTGGCTAATTGAAAAAGTGGGAAGAAAATTTGTACTTGTAACTTTTTTACTTGGAACAGCTATTTTTGCTTACCTTTTTGGTCATTCCGAGAGCCTAAGCTTGTTAATTGTTACAGGAATGTTCCTCTCCTTTTTTAATTTGGGAGCCTGGGGGGCACTTTACGCTTATTCACCTGAACAGTATCCAACCGTAATTCGTGGGACGGGAACAGGAATGGCAGCTGGTTTTGGCAGAATCGGAGGAATTTTTGGCCCATTATTAGTCGGAAATCTTGTAGCCCAAAAGGTTTCAACCGATTATATCTTCACGATTTTCTGTGTATCTATCATAATCGGTGTCCTTTTTATCCTGTTCCTTGGAAAGGAAACTAAACAAGTTGAGCTAGAATAGTAGGTAATGCTATCTCCAACAGGGGATAGCTCTTTTTTATGTTTTAATAAAAAATCTTTTTATAGAAAATTATAAAATTTCATTGTTTCTTCTGATATTTTTTCATATAATCAATAATAACAAATCGTTCAAATTAATTTGAACGATAAATAATTTTTGAAGGTGACAAATTCATGCAGGAACAATTAGAAGTGTACGAGATTTCGACACTGGAAGAAGCAAAGATATTAACAAACGAATTTAGAATGAAAATTTTTACTGTTTATTTTGATCAAAAGCCTAGAACCGCCAAGCAACTTGCGGATGAGCTAGGTCTTTCACCGTCGAAAGTGCATTACCACATACGAGAACTAGTAAAGGTGGGACTGCTTTTCCTTTATGATACTAAAGAAGTAAATGGAATAATTGAGAAATATTATTTGCCTATTGCTAAGGATGTTCGAATTCTCATTAACAAGCTTGATTCAGATGGGAAGCATGAAATCGTTGATAAAACTTTAAGTGATGTAAAGAAACAAATTCTATACTCATTAGATAAAGAAAAGGATCGTAGTTTATTGCGTACATTGAATTTGCATCTCCATCCAGCAGAGAAAGAGGAATTAGAAAAAGAGTTAAACGACTTAATGGAAAAGTGGGAGAAAAGAATCAAAACAAGAGATCCGAAAGGGGAAAAGCTATACGGAGTACTTGTATCTATGTTTGCGAAATCATGAACAAATGGGGGATATCGGTGGAAGGGAATACAGGGTTTAAAACATTTTTATGGATATGGGGAGGTCAACTCGGTTCCCTTTTAGGTTCTAGCTTGACTTCCTTTGCCTTAGGGGTATATATATTACAAAAAACTGGATCGGTAGCCAATTTTGCTACAACATTGATATGCATGTCCGTTCCAGGGCTTCTTATTGCACCATTTGCAGGTGCAATCGTCGATAAGTGGAATCGTAAAGGAATGATGATTGTTAGTGATTGTTTATCTGGGTGTGCTACATTAGGTATCTGTGCAATTGTATTTTTTTCACAAATACAGTTATGGCATATATATACAGCGGTAATTATGTGGTCCATTGCGGGAGCAATGCAATTCCCAGCTTATCAAGCGATTGTTGCACAAATCGTGGAAAAAAAACACCTCGGACGTGCGAATGGACTCATTCAAATGTCAGATGCAGCTTCTACTATCGTAGCACCGCCAATTGCAGGAATAATCCTACCATTTATACATCTTCAAGGAATTCTTATCATTGACTTTTTTTCATTCTTTTTAGCAATATTTTCATTGCTAATGGTAAAAATACCAAAAATAGCTTTCTCTGCATTATCCAGAAAAAAACAATCCATCATTCTTGATATCAAGGATGGGATTCAGTATTTACGAATGAACAAGGCCTTGTTATGGTTTTTAATGTATTTTTCTATGGCTAATTTCATATTAGGGTTCGAAAACGTTTTACTTCAACCACTTATACTTTCCTTAAGTAATGAAAAAAGTCTTGGATTTGTTATGTCTTGTATCGGTTTAAGTATGGTACTAGGCGGTTTGGTAATGAGCGCATGGGGAGGTCCGAAAAGAAAAACAAGAGGTGTTTTTGGTTTTGGTCTTATTAGCTCTTTATTTTTCACTATGATATGGGCAAGCGATTCAATTCCAGTCATGTGTATATTTATCTTCATATCCTTCTTCTTCCTGCCATTTGGTAATACATGTTCCCAGGTCATTTGGCAGAGCAAGGTTGAACTTCCTATTCAAGGCCGTGTATTTGCATTACGAAGGATGATAGCCATGTCACTAATGCCAATTTCTTTTTCGTTAACTTCTCCACTTTTAGAACATGTATTTACACCAATTATGTCATCTAATGCAATTGGTGGAAAGCTTCTCGGAGGTTGGCTAGGAGTTGGTGAAAATAGTGGCATACGCTTATTTTTAATCATTTTAGGGGTAGCTTGGATTATAACCACTATTCTACTTTCCTATCATAAAGAAATTAAAGAATTGGATGAAGAACACAAATCACCAGAAGAGTCAGTCCTTCCAGCATCGGTTTAAGCTATTTAGTCTACACATTTGTGTAGGCTTTTTATATTTGCTGAACTAACACTAAGCCTTATATAGGCCAATTTATAGCTAATTTGCTTCCACAATAAGAATTATATTACAATTGTTTAAATCATGATAAAAAAGTGGGCAAAGAAGGGGACAAAGTGCGGAAAACGAAAATTTTGCTAATTTTCTTAGCAGCTAGTATTATATGGATATTTCTATCCGAATACATCATGCGATTTTTGGGCTTAAATTTATCCGTAGTATTAATAGTGGAAAGAATTAAAGGTATTATATATATCCTTTTAACTGGCGGATTTATTTATTTTATCCTAATGAAGAAGGAAGAATTTGATATCATTAAGCAAGAAGAAAAAAGATTATCAACTTTAATTAATGCGATGGTTGACTTTGTGACGTTTAAAGACCGCGACGGTCGCTGGTTACAAGCAAATCAATTTTGTTTGCAGCTCTTTGGGCTCGATGATGTCGACTACAAAGGCAAAAAGGATGTTGAGTTAGCCAATTATTCTAATTTTCATCAAGAAACTTTACTCTCAAATATGAAAAGTGATCAGCTTACTTGGAAAAAAAGATCGACTTATAGAACAGAAGAGGTAATACCACTCCCTAATGGAAGCATTAAAACGTTTGATACGATAAGAGTTCCTTTGTTTAACTCTGATGGTAGCAGAAAAGCATTGGTTGTCATTGGAAGAGATGTTACAAAATTAAAGGAAACAGAGGAACAATTAAGAAAAACCGAGAAGTTATCTATTGTAGGAGAACTAGCCGCAAGTGTGGCTCATGAAGTGAGAAATCCGCTCACTTCCATAAAAGGATTTATCCAGCTTTTGAAATCAGAAAACCAAAAAGATCTGGATTATTATAATATCGTCCTTAAAGAGTTAGATCATATCAATGAAATTGTAAGTGAATTACTCGTTTTAGCAAAGCCCCAAGAAATTATCTTCAAAAAATGCAATTTTATCCAAACATTAAATGAAGTAACGTCCTTATTAAAATCAGAAGCAAATATGCTCTCCATACAATTGACACTGGAAATTAATGAACCTATTCCAATGATTAATTGTGATGCCAATCAATTAAAACAGTTATTTATCAATATTATCAAAAATGCGATAGAAGCATCCAAATCAGGAAACAAAGTCGAAATAAAAGTAGCGAAACAAGATAATGAGTATGTATTAATTCAAATTAAGGACAATGGAATCGGAATTTCTGACGAACGTCTCAAAAGAATAGGGGAACCATTTTATTCACACAAAGAAAAGGGAACTGGTTTGGGTTTAACAATATGTTTTAAAATTATTGAAGCACACCGTGGAAAAATTTTGTTCGAAAGTCAGCTTGGCGAAGGTACAACCGTGGATATCATTTTGCCAGTGGAAAGAAAAGATGTCAATAACTATATTATGTAAACAAAAATATAACTTTAAAGGCATGTGACTTTACCACATGCCTTTAATTAATCCTATTCCCAGTTGTTCTTAATAAAGTCGTCACGTCCAGACTTATTTCGGTCCTCTTTGTACTCATTAGGGTTTTTTCTATAGTAATCTTGATGATAATCCTCTGCAGGATAAAATGTAGCAGCAGGAAGAATTTCCGTTACAATTGGTTTCTTAAATTTTCCACTCTCAGCAAGCTTTTGTTTTGATTCTTGCGCAAGTTCTTTCTGGTGATCATTATGGTAAAAAATCGCTGTCCGATATGAATCACCACGATCATGGAACTGCCCGCCTGCATCAGTTGGATCAATTTGTTGCCAATAAATTTCTAATAACTTCTCATATGGAAATATGGAAGGATCAAATGTAATTTGCACTACTTCATAATGTCCACTTGTACCAGTCTTAACATCCTGATATGTAGGATTCTCCAAATGGCCACCAGAATATCCAGAAACGACTTTTTCAATGCCGTCCCATTGATCAAATGGCTTAACCATACACCAAAAGCAACCTCCAGCGAATGTTGCCAACTCGAATTGATTTGTCATGTTGAATTTCCTCCAAAAATAGAAAACTATATTAATTGGATAATAACATTCATTGCAAAAAATGTACAATTAATAAGGACATTAATATTAAGAATTTTCACTAT
>NZ_JBYSWK010000040.1:0-39527 GCF_058781025.1 Heyndrickxia sp. FW510-T9
GCAGAACCAATCTCTTTCCCATTTACCTTTGCAGTAACTTTTGCTTCTGCTTCAGTAGAACCTGTTATTTTTACATCCGCATCCGTTACTGGTTTAACAACAGGTGCTGGTGGTGGTGCGATGTCTTTTACGATTACTTCTGTATCTGGACTTACGTTACCTGCTTCATCTGTTGCTGTCACTACAATCTTCGTACCAGCTTTTTGTTTTGCTATTTTTATTTCAAAATAACCTGATTGATCTGCTGTTGCGGAACCGATTTCCGTTCCATCCACTGTTGCAATTATTTTTGCCAATGGATCTGCCGTACCTGTTATTGCTTTATCGGCCACCGTCACTTCATTCACACTAGGTGCTGTTGGCAGAACTGGGTCCACTTCATTTTTTGTACCTATTAATTCCCTTGCATCACGAACACGGATCCGATTTCCTTCAGAATATTTACCTGCTAGACCCACTGCTTCTAGTGTATCGCCAATTTTAAGTCTTGGAATTTCACCAGTTTTTCCGATAATATAACCGTCGGTAAATACGAGTGTTTCACCGGAACCATCGTCGATGATATAGGAAGTTTCATCTGGTATCGCTGTTACTTTCCCTTTTACCTTAATTAATAAACCTTGGTTTTCTTCTGAATTTGAATCTTTCGTACTTACGAGTTTTGGTTCTATTAGTGCACCAGAACCTAGTTTTACAATACTTTCATCAAAACTACCAAACTCTAATTCTAAGTTGTTTTCAAATACTTTAATATGCCCATAAATTCGTACTTTGTCGCCTTCTTTTAGGCTTCCTTCTGGAACATCGTTAAAGGCCATAATTCCGCCAGTGCTATCTTGAATATACACAGCGTCAAAGAATGCCGTAGAAGTAACGGTTCCTTCCACTACAACATTTGTTCCTTCAGCTAATTTACGTGCAGCTCCAATGGATTTCACTTTTGGCTCAAGATGTGTTAACCAATTTACTGCATTCACTGCAAATTGCGCATTTCCTTTTGGACTAAATGTTTGATCAATTTGCTTGTCATTGAAAATATTCATTCCAGAGACAATGATTCGCCCTTTTCCAAGCTCCTCTGAAGCAATGACTGGAATACTAGAACCGCCTGTTACGTTCTCTAAGGCAGGACCTTTTGTGCCATTTGAAGTCCATACGTTATATTTTACTGTATCCGCTTTGACACTTGAAGTATCTTGGAATGTTGATTCATTTCCGCTTGCTAGTATGGATACCGTACTACTATCTGTTAATGCTTCTCTTTTACCTGCTCCATCATTTTTGGCAAGACTTGAACCACTATAGTACTCAATCGTTGGAACAAAATCAGTTAAAGTTGTTTGATTAGGTGTTGGATGTATTCTTACAGAGAAATTCGAAGTTAATGGTGTACTCCAGAAGTTCCCTTCTTTTGTTTCATCAAACACTCCATCATTGTTGACGAGAATGCTTGAACCAACACTGGACAATATGTCATTTAAGTTTTGATTTGTTCCACCGTAGTTACTCTTTTCGGTCATTAACAGTGATCCACCGTTTTGAACAAAATTAGTAATCGCGGCTATTTCATTTTTTGAATACGCACTTGCTGGGTGCGTGATCAATAATACACTTACATCTTTTAACACAGCATCAGAAAGTGTGGTTGAATTTTCCACAATGGAATATCCTTGCTGTTTCATTAATGTTGTGAACAATTTAAAGTTATCTTTGTAAGTTCCGGTATCACCTTTTGTATTTTCATTACCATGTGTGCCATCAATCATGATGGTTTTGCCTAATGGCTCTTTAATATAAAAGCTTTGTTCATATTTATTGTCGCCAAGATCATGTCCATCATTTGCTGAAAGCACCACGATAATGCTGTGATTTCCAGAAACCGGGTTGTTCCATATCACACTTGCATCGCTAGAAGTGTTTGCTGGAAGTGAAACGACATCGGCCTCGCCAATTAAGTGTTTGTCATCGATACTATCATAATAGAACTTTGCATTTACTTGTTTAATATCGACAATCCCTAAATTGCTTATTCCAGCCGTTAGAGTGGTTGGAACACCACCGATAATTGCACCATCTGGTGTACTTACATTACTTACGTTAACTGCTACATCCTTTGCTGGAGACCAAATTGGTGCAGAATAAATTTGATCGCCATCTTTTTGCGTTACTTTTACAACAAACCATTGCTGCCCGCCTGCTACAGTTAAACTTGGTTTCCATTCAAATGAAGTAGTATCTTCTTTTGGAACATAGGAATCAATTACTCTACCATGATTCGTAATTAACTCAACCTTTGCAATGTTATCATTGGATGGTGTTTTTATATAACTATATTCAGGGTTTGACGGGTCTTCTGAAACAGGATCACTACCTGAAATATTGAAATCTAGCGTATCTGTATCTACAATCGATCCCATATAAAATCCGCTAGCAGATACATCTAATGTAAAATTAGGATCCTCACTCATATACACGCGCATATGTTTCATTGCATCAAGAAGGGAATCTTGACTTAAATCAGAGGCAACGATAACAGTTCGTTTCTTCGTTTGTCCCCAAGTAGCATCATGGTTATCCTCACCATACGTTGGAGCTACATGCCATCCTAAATCTAGTGCACTATAAAACTTATCTTCCGCATTTGCATAGGAATACTTTCCTGATCCATTCCCCACTTCAAGCATCGTAAATAGTTTATCTACGTTTTTATCATAAGGAATAAAATTATCAAAAGCATTCGCTGACATTTTTGGATGATTAAATTGTGCAACAATATCATCATACGTCAACGTCCAACTATAATAGTTTTGCAGTTTTTGATAAGCTCCACCATCAACCACACGATCAATGAAGTTATCTGTTCCAAAAACATTCGAATGTCCCCATGTTGTGGAAGTCATTTCAAAAGCAGGGAATACAACAAACTCTCCGTTTTTTGTATATTCCTTCGCTAAATCCTTCGTTAACTGCCAATCAGATCCGCCTGTTCGTTCTTTCATTCCTTTATGATCCACAGTGTCCTTATTTACAAGGCTGGAATCAATATCGTGAGAATGATCGGAAAAAGCAAAGAAGTCATAATGATATTTTTTCGCATCTTTTAACGCTTGTTCAGGTGAACCAGCAGCATCATGAGAAATGTTTGTATGGTTATGCGTTGTTCCTCGGTAATGATGTCCACCAACAAACCTTTTGGCTACAGAAAACTCCCAAGTATGCGAAGAAAGATTTCCTAGCTTATCTCCTGCAGTTGCAACTACAGTATGAACTCCTTCTGATAGTTCATCATCTTTTGTAAGCACTAACTTGATCTCTGTTTCGCTTTTAACTGCTTTTGACGTGTAATCCTTACCATCAAGTGTAATGCTTGACAATGCAGGATTCACTCCATTTGGATCATCCAATTTAACAGAGATGGTTGGGTATCTAGACTCAATACTACTTCCGTCTTCAGGTGATACATTTGAAAATTCCGGACCATCTTTATCTTCCACAACATCTACTGAAATTGGCTTTTCAGCATCACCAACTGATTTTTTATCGTTAACGGAAATTGCTTCCATATAATAGAAGAATTTATCCTTTGGTACATCTTCTTGTAGGATTTTTCCATTATAATTTTTGCCGTCTGCAGATTCCATTAATACTTGTTTATAAGACGAATCCGTTTCGCCTTTGTAATAAAGCGTAACTGAATCTGCATTTTTTGCTATTGCGTTGAAAGCAACATCGATTCCAATATACGCTTTTTTCAACGGTGTATGTGTTAATACTAATTGCCCTTTTATGTCAGAAGCGTTTCTTGGTAAAAGGTAATAGCCGCTTGTAAATGGAGCTACTTTTTTATATTGGCTTACAATACCAGTGAAGCTATAGCTTGCATCTTGTTCGATGTCACTTATAGAACCTTGAACACGAACAATAGCTAGATTTCCGTTATCATCACTAACAGAAATATCGTAGTCCGGACCATTGGAAGGAATGTTTGTTACTTTTCCAGTGAACGTGACTAATTTACTCTCTTTGGATTCATTTAATGAACCAATCGAAATTTGTTCAGGGGCTGGTACACTGTCAATTCCAACTACTTCAATGGATGTTGGAATAAACTGTGTTAAACCTGCTGTAAATACAACATGTCCATCGATACGATATTTCGTACCTGCTTGGATAGTAGTTGATGGGTTAGTATTATTTACAACTTTAATGGCTCCTGTATTATCTTGAAGCGTGAAGTTTGTTTTCACATTTCCATCAGGAGTGTTATCTGTTGTTGCAACCCCTTCTATCGTTGTTGCATATCCAAAGTTGATTGGAAAACCATTTTCATCATTCTTTCGCAACTCACTCAATGATGTAACCGTTTTCGTATTACCATCTACATCGATTCTTGCATAAAGGCTCTCAAGAGCAGTAGGCTGTGTTGAATCCGTATATGTTACGTAAACAACTTTACCTTCGATAGTATCTTGAGCATTTATTGAAAAAGAACCATCTGCCGCAGCAGTAGCTTGTTGCACTCTTGTAAGCTTCCCACCGTTCTCAACATAGGCTTTCACTACTGAGGAAGCGGGAACAGAACCAGTTTTCCCTGTTATCGTCGCAGTTCCACTCGCGTTAGAAAACGTTATTTTCGTTGAGTCTGGAGATTGCATAAATTTCGAATTGCGTACAACCATCTCTTCAGGAGTGTTACCACCTGATGGTTTATTTAACACAAAATCCTTTGAAGGATCTTTCGTAAACCAACCATTACCCATTCCATAAGCGGAATTTGGATTGGAACCGATATCTGTCTTACGTAAAATGGTTCCCCCACCAATGGAGGCATCTGAAATCGGGCTTCCCCAATATAATGGATTCTTAAAGCTAGCTGTACCATTCGTAAATGCTAATAAATCGATCGCATCGGGATCATCCACACCGGTAACCGCTGTTTTCTTTTTAGCTAAAACGATGGCACCACCTGTAGATCCACTTGGATTTAATGTTGTAGTAACATCCGGCTTTACAGGAAGATCCGCACCTGTCGCTCCTGTTGCACCAGCAACTAAAAAGTATCCATGTGCTTTAATAACACCTGATAAAGCTGTGCCTGCACCAAAGTTCATGGTAGCTGCAGCACTGTAAGCAATAGACCAGCCATTTAAATCAATATCTTTATCAGTCTTATTGTACAACTCGAAAAACTTTGTTTTGTAAAACGCTCCACTGTTTCCACCGTTTACGTATAACTGACTAAACATAACGTCTCCTGGTGAAATTCCATTTGGATTGGTAGACCCAGTGTAGTTTATCGCAACCTTATCACTAGCATCCTTCTCTGCTTCCTGTGCAATTATATAAACTACTGTTTTGGATTGCGGATTAAGGAATGATAAGTCAAAAGAACCATCTGAACCTGCATTTGTTGTCGCTACTTCCGTATTGTCGTCAAAATAAAGTTTCACTGTTGCATTATTTGTTACTGCCCCAGCTGCACCTTTTACATTCGTATAAGAAGTATAGCTAATCTTTGAAGCAATTGGTGTCGCTGTTTTTGGAATAACAATACCTGAGTAAGCTACAGCAACTTTGTCGCTAGGATTTTTCCCATCTTCTGTAGCCGTAACATAAATAACTGATTTCGATTGCGGGCTTGAAATATTTACAGTAAATGAACCATCTGCATCCGCTGTTGTAGATCCCGCTAATTTGTTGTCATCATAATAAAGGTTAACTTTAGCCTTGCTTGCAACTGCACCTGCAGCACCTTTGACAGCTGAATAAGTATTATAAGTAATTTTTTCAGCATCTGGTGAAGCTGATTTTTCAAGGTCTGGTGTATCTCCGATTGAAGAGCCTTTGAATTCGATGTCGGCGATACGGTTAGTACCACCAGAGGCGACTGTACTACCACCTATAGAAGTATCTGAGTTTTTTAGCCATCTTACATAAATAATATCTTTATCATCTGCTGCACTCGGTAACGAAACATTGGCTGTTACCCAAGTATTAACAGTTGTAAGTGTTACAGTTCCATTTGGAATGTCTGTCCAATTACCGCGATCCAAACTATATTGAAGTTTAAAATCTCTAGGACCGGTTGAAGAACCATACTGCTTTGAGGCTAAAGAAATATTTTGATAGCCTTTTGTAGATAATGATACTTCCCAATAGGATGGACTGTTTGTCCAAGTAGTAGCATTGGGAACCGTGTTACCTGAAGGTCCAGCAACATAAGATGTACCAATTGTCGCACCTGTAGCTGATAATAACTTGTCTAAATTTTCAGGTAATCCGGAAGTTGCTTTTAGTTTATTGTTCGCGTCACTAAAATCCCATTTCGCCAACGTAACAGGATCACTACTTGCCATTGCATTTTGTGGTATCAAGATAGAAATCATCATCATTGCTAACATGATAATGCTGATCCACTTTTTGTTCTTCCTAAACAATTTGTGCACTGTTAAATTTCCCCCCATTAATAAAAAATACTTTAATATTTTTTAAGCTATAAATCGACATTTTCCCCCTTTTTTTTCCACCCTTCTAGTAAGTTAATAAGTATTGCTATTAAACTTTATTATGGATAAATCAATAAGTCTACACAAAAATTTTTATTTTACAAAATATTAATGAAACATTTACTATTCTTATGTTATAGTTATCGTGCTTTCATAAATTATTAATGCATATTTCATGGGGGATTATATGAATAAATTCTTTTCAACACGAAAAAGAAATCTGTTGTTTTCTAACACAAAATGTCGAATGCTGCTCATCTTCACGATTCCTTTTTTTCTATTTTTTTCACATCTACAAACTGCACAGGCACATGCATATAGTGCAAGCTACACCACTTTAGATCTTACAAAATCTCAAACAAAAATGACTTATGTGCTAGACGAATTATCGGTTATGGAGTTAACCAATGGGGATCAAGATCATAATGGAATGCTAGATCAAAATGAATTCGAAGCGGTTAAAAGTAAAATCGAAGTTATTTTAAAGAAACATATGATTTTAAAAATAGATGGAAAGCCTCAAGAATGGTCCAAACAGGTGGAATGGAATTTCGATCGAAAGGGAGAAGCGACACAACTTCAAATAGTTGTTGATTTTCCTGCACTAACACCTGGTCAGTCCATCTCCTTAACGGACAACTTATACAAGAATGATAGCAATACGAACTACGTTGACTTAGTCAAAGTCAATTACGGTGATCATAATAGTACATCAGCCCTTTCAGGAAATGACCGTACTTGGTCGATGATGCTTAGTGAAAATGAATATGCTGGTTTGTTATCATCAGACAGCAAGTCACAAGCAGCTCCAACCGAATCATTAAATAAACAAGTAGAAAGCAATAAGCAGTCCGAAAAACCTGCTGTTTCAACATCCGGATGGCTTACCTTTTTAAAGCTTGGAATGAACCATATTTTAACAGGGTATGACCATTTGCTATTTCTACTTTCACTTCTTATTGCAAGACAAACATTTAAACAATATGCAACCGTTATTACTGCGTTTACGATTGCCCATAGTATCACGTTAACCTTAACAGTATTAGGTTGGATTCATGTTCCGCCTAGTATTGTCGAGCCTATGATTGCTCTGAGTATATGCTATGTTGCGTTAGAAAATATTTTCCGAAAATCGATTAGTTATCGATGGGTGGTCACATTTTTATTCGGGCTTATTCACGGAATGGGCTTTGCTGATCTTTTAGTAGAAATGGATATTCCGAAAAATCAACTAGCCTTGGATTTAGCAAGCTTTAATATTGGTATTGAAATAATTCAGCTATTTATCGTCATTTTGCTGTTACCATTGATCACTCTTTTATACCGCTGGAGGCATTCAAAATACGCAGTTATAACCATTTCTACAATCGCTTTTCTATTAGGTGGAATTTGGTTGATCGAGAGAGTATTTATTTAATAGAAGGAGTGGAACTTTTTGCAAAAGACAGCTATCGAGAAAAGCTCTCCTATCAAATCAAACAAGCATTATCTGATTCTCTTAAGCTTACTGTTCATCATCATTTTATATATTATTTCTACTAATCGTCTCGAAACGATTATCAATAATCCGAAATTACACTTATTTAAGATGATGTTCATCAGTATTATCATCGAAGCGATGCCCTTTATTCTAATCGGTGTTTTTGTCTCGGCAATACTCCAAGTGTTTGTTTCGGAGCAAATGATTAAGAAATTCATTCCGAAAAATCCAGTTTTGGGGATAATGACAGCTAGTGTATTAGGGATTATATTTCCAATTTGTGAGTGCGGGATGGTACCAGCTATCCGAAAGCTGATCAAAAAGGGAATGCCTTTATACGTCGCCACAACGTTTATATTAGTTGGACCGATTTTAAATCCAGTTGTTTTTCTATCAACGATTACTGCCTTTCGAAACCAGCCAGTTGTAGCTTATACACGAATGGGCTTAGCCTTTGCTGTAGCTTTGGTTGTCGGTTTAATCGTCTATCAATTTGTCAAGTCAAACCAATTACGTGAGGAATTAACCCATACACATGAACATCATCACCATGAAAATCATTCACCAAAACGGGTGAAGGATAAGGTAGTAGAGGTAATGGGTCATGCGGTAAGTGAGTTTTTTGATATGGGAAAATATCTATTACTTGGTTCTATTATTGTGTCGCTGCTTCAAGTGTTTGTTTCACAAAGCAGTTTAATAGAGGTAGGAAATAGTGGGGAGAAAGCTAATTTGGTGATGATGGGCCTTGGATTTATTCTATCCCTATGTTCCACATCGGATGCTTTTGTTGCTCAATCACTGCAAACTACTTTTTCAAAAGGATCACTAGTTGCCTTTATGGTTTTTGGTCCCATGATTAACTTAAAAGGGCTTCTTATGATGCTTGCCGTGTTTAAGACGAGATTTGTTATTTTACTATGTGTTCTTGTTTTTATCTTTGTATTTGTGGGCTCTCTTGTTCTGCCATTAATCATTTAAAAACACGTAAGGTTGGGGATTGGATTGAAAAAACGAATTAGTTCTAATACTGTACATCACTTTATCCGAGCAATCCTTCTTCTTGGGCTTGCGATCTATATCTTTCAATTATCCATTTCAGGGGACATTCTTCAATACGTCGTTCCCCAGATAGTTATATATATAGGAATTGCCGATTTCATTCTCTTCATTGTTGCAGCTTTTCAATTGTATATTGCTATTTTATCTTTGAAGAAGCCTGTTATCCTTTGTGAGTGTGGTCACGATCATGATCATGGGAGTGTTTTCGGGCACCATCATTCTGAAGAGAATAAATCAAAATTAATCAATACTTTTATCTATAGTTTATTCTTATTACCGATTCTTCTCGCATTCATCCCAAATCAAACCCTCGCCAGTTCATTAGTAAACAATAGAGGAATGAATTTAGGCGGATTAGCTGCTTATAGCAACTCGAAAGGAGCTGCAGTCCAATTAGACGGGAATGAAGATCCTGCGCTTAAGAAACTGTTTAAAACAAATGTCTATGACCAAGGGTATGCAAAGCTAGGAATGAAATTATATAAGGAAAACGTAATTGAAATGAAGGATAAATGGTTTATCGAAAAATTGCAATCCATGAATACATTTGTCGATAATTTCCAAGATAAAGAAATAAAAATAAAAGGTTTCATATACCGGGAAGCCGGATTACCAAGCGATCAATTTATCATTGCAAGAATGGGAATGACCCATTGTATCGCAGATATTTCACCATTTGGGATCGTAGCTGAATCTAATAATGCTGCCCAATTTGCCAATGATTCATGGGTAACGATTTCCGGGAAAATAAGTAAAACGGTAGTGAATGGGCAGACTGTCATCAAAATTGATGTAACAAACTCAGAACCGGCTCATGCTCCGAAAGTTCCTTACGTTTATCCTGATTGGGATTTTGCTTCTAAGTTGTAGATGAAAGGGATGATCACATGTTATTGAAATTAGGCAGTATTTTTTTCATTCTATTGGTGACGGGCTATAGTATAATCCATTTTCATCGTAGTAAACAGAAAATGAAAACTCCGATTCACTGGACTGCTCCTGTTCTCGTTGGAGTTTTCAATGGAACAATGGGCTTTTTATTCATGCAAACATTAGGAGATTGGGTAACTTTCGCTATTACCCTTAGCATAATTTACGCAATTATTACTGGGATCCTTGTTGGTGGTGCACTTAATAAAGTACATGGACTTAATCAAATTCTAACCGGATTCATTGGAGCAGCTTTAGGCTCTGTATTAGGATATATCACATTTATTACTACTACTTCATTCTTTGTTATTGATATAGTGTTTATTCTATTTATCTATCTTCTTTTAACGATTTTGGATAAAACAGTAGCTAAGCAGACTGGAAGAAAAATTTCTGTTAAGCAAATAAAAAAAACAGCTTATACTTCTTCTGCTATGCTTGTTTCCGGTTTAATCGTTCTGCTCGCTATTATTTTACTGAACGTAAAGCATTTACATGTTGGGATGATCGGACAACCACAAAAAGCAGCGGTCGTTTTGGATGAGGGGAATGACCTTCAAGTTGGTACCATTCATGTTACGCCTTCTGGTCTAGATCCGAAAACAACAACATTGAAAGCAAAAACGATGTTGAAAGCTATTATTAAAGTAGATCTAAAAAAAGGGGAACAAACCCGCTTGATTTCTAACGACTTACACCTTGATGTTCCTTTAAAAAATGGAGAAAATATTATTCTTCTAGACAATCCTATTAAAGGAAAATATCAGTTTGTTATATCTCCAGGGAATTATAAAGGGGAATTTATTGTAGAATAGGCTTTTGGCAAGTATCCTAAAACGAAGCTGATAATCGAACCACCATAATGGTCGAGAATGGCACAGAATTAGATTTTTATTGATAGAAGCTCTGTAAATATTCCCCTTAGGTAGATTATATTTTAATCTATCAAAGGGGAATTTATGTGAATGGTTTTTATTCGAATGAATAATGTAGAACATATACCATGGAGGCAGTTTTAGCCATCTACAATATTGATTTAACAGAACTTTCCCCTTGAAAATTTCTCCACTAAAACACAACTACTTATCAAATACTGTTTTTATTTTTCCTTTTTACTTCATCATAACACTTTACTCAAAAACGCCTTCGTTCTTTCATGTTTCGGATGGTCAAACAATTCAGATGGAGTATTTTCTTCCACAATAAAACCGCCGTCCATGAATAACACGCGATCACCTACCTCGCGGGCAAAGCCCATTTCATGTGTCACAATCACCATGGTCATGCCTTCTTTGGCAAGCTGCTTCATGACCTCCAGCACTTCTCCGACCATTTCCGGATCCAGCGCAGAGGTCGGTTCATCAAAGAGCATGATTTTCGGTTCCATTGCTAATGCCCGGGCAATCGCTACTCGTTGTTTCTGACCTCCTGACAAGGAATCAGGATATGCATCCGCTTTATCTGAAAGTCCCACTTTTCTCAGTAGTTCTAACCCTTTTTGGAGAGCCTTTTCTTTGTCCAATTTCCTAACATGGATAGGAGCCATCATAATATTTTCAATCACACTTTTATGAGGAAATAAATTAAATTGCTGGAACACCATCCCGACTTCAGTCCGAATTTCATTAATATTCGTTTTAGGATCAGTTATGTCCAGTCCTTCAATGTACACACGGCCATCTGTTATCATTTCTAGTAAATTGAGGCATCTTAAAAAGGTTGATTTCCCTGATCCTGAAGGACCGATAACAACTACTACTTCTTGGGGCTTTACTTCAACATTAATTTCTTTAAGGACTTCATTATTGCCAAATGTTTTCTTGAGATGATCTACTTTAATCATTCTGTGCTCACCTTTCTTTCAATAAAATTCAAAATATAGGTGACGGTGAGGGTTAAGATAAAATAGATAACGGCGACTGTCAGATATGGCTCCCAGGCACGATAATATTCTCCTTGCATTGCACGTCCCCAATACATTAATTCAGGTGCCGCAATGAAAGCACCAAGCGAAGAATCCTTTATTAGCACAACAAACTCGTTTCCTAGCGGTGGAATCATCCGTTTAACAGCTTGAGGTAAAATTACAAGTCTCATTGCTTGTACATGTGTCATCCCTAATGATCTTGCTGCTTCCATTTGCCCGCGATCAATTGATTGTATTCCTGCTCTAAAAATTTCAGAAATATATGCTGCAGCATTTATGGAAAGAGCTGTTACAATAGCCAAAAAGGCATTCGTCTTTCCGGTAACTGTAGGAATTACGGCAAAGTGCACAAGAAGAATCTGGACAACTAAAGGTGTCCCCCTAAAAAAATTAATGTACCAAACAAACGGGAAACGGAGAATACGATTCTTTGACATTTTTCCTATGCTTATAAATAAACCAATAATCGTTCCAAAAATTATCCCTAAAATAGAAATCTCTATAGTGACAAGTGTTCCACGCAAAAAGTAAGGCATATAGTCTATTACGAGCTTAAAGTTAAAATCCATGATCCATCCCCTTTTCTAAAGGCTAGGTATTGGGAGTTACGAAAATAAAAATTGCGTAACATTCTTTCTACTGTTACGCAATTCATGTTGCTTAAAATTGTTTTTTTAGTACGTCAATATTAGGCTCGGTACCGAACGTATTTTTATAAATTTTCGCATATGTCCCATCGTCTACAATTTGCTTTATAGCCTTATCAAGATCCGTTTTTAACTTGCTGCCCTTAGGTAACATAATGCCATAAAATTCGGATGGAAAAGATGTGTCTGTGATTACTTTCAAATTTTTGCCTGGGTTGTTTTTCGCATATTCTTCTACAACAGCGTTATCGGCTACAACCGCATCTGCACCTCCTTTTAACAACTCCATAATTGCTAGAACATTGCTTTCAAACTTTTTTATATGCTGAAGATCTTTACCTAGAATTTTTTCCGCAATTTCTTGTCCGGTTGTCCCGTTTTGAACGGCTATTGTTTTTCCTTTTAAATCGGCTCCACTTTGAATCGGACTGTCCTTCGGTACGAGAATTTTATTAATAGATTCAAAGTATGGGAGGGAGAAATCATATGTCTTTAACCGTTTTTTATTGATGGTAATTGAAGAAATTGCCGCATCTGCAGTTTTCCCTGGAATTTCTACAAATATCGGGTCCCATCCTATATTCTCTAGTTCGTAGTCATATCCTGCCGCCTTCATGACCGCATCTAAGATATCCGCATCAAAACCAACAATCTTATCACCGTCCAATGATTCCATTGGTGCATAGGAAGCATCTGTTACAATCCTTAATTTCTTGTGTTGTGTCCCTTCATTGGAGCCTGAAGTAGGTTTCTCACTTGTCCCACATGCCGAGACAAGAAGTAATAAACCAATTGCCAAAGAAGAAAGAAACACTTTTAACCCTTTATTCTTCATAATCCTCCCCCTAGTAATCTATTCCATATTCATCTATATTAAAAAAATAAATAGATTAGAAGAGGGAACGTTCGCAATAATTCTAGTTATTTCTTGGAGATATAAGAGAATTCGACATTTATGCTTGAGCTCCTCGCCGATAATATTCCTTCATCATTTCCGCTGGGACCATACTTCCACCTGTTGCCCAGACAAGATGGGTTGCATTATCCATATTTTCCTCTGATATATAACGACTACTTTTTGATAGAGTCAATAATTGAATTGGACCGAAAAATCCCGCAAGAGCAGATGGCTCAAGATAAATACCTTCCTGGTCAGCTAGCTCGTGAAGAAATTTATAAAGCCTTTGATCTTGGATGGTATAACATCCACTCAACATATCGCCGATTGTCTTCCCAACGAAACTTGACGGTCTGCCAACTGCCAGTCCATCTGCATCTGTTCGATTATCAAGTCCGAAATCGAAAACAGATACTTTATCTTGAAGTCCTGTCATTTGTCCGATGAGAAAGCAAGGAGAATGCGTGGGCTCTGCGAAAAAACAATGTACATGTTCCCCAAATTCCATCTTCAAACCAAATGTAATACCACCTGGTCCGCCTCCAACACCACAAGGAAGATAAACAAACAAAGGATGCTCCTTATCTACAGTAATGTTCATTTCCTGCAGTTGCTTTTTTAAGCGCGTTGCTGCTACAGAATATCCCAAAAATAAATCTTGTGAATTCTCATCATCGATAAAATAACAATTCGGATCTGACTCCGCCTGTTTCCGGCCTTCTTCGACCGCTTTGCTATAGTCAGATTGATATTCGATTACGTTTACCCCTTTACTCCGTAAAAGATCCTTTTTCCACTGTTTTGCATCGGCAGACATATGTACCGCGACTTCAAAACCTAAACATGCACTCATGATTCCGATGCTTAAGCCTAAATTACCAGTAGAACCAACTGCGATTCTATGCTTTGAAAATAATTGCTTAAATTCAAGAGAAGCGAATGCTGTATAGGAATCAGATGTTCTTAAAAGACCATGTTTGATAGCGAGGTCCTCTGCATGCTTCAGCACTTCGTAAATACCTCCGCGGGCTTTAATTGAACCTGAAATAGGCAAATCATTATCACACTTTAATAGCAACTTGCCGCTTATATCCACCTGATATGCTTGTTCCATGGATTTTTTCATCTTTTTAATTTCCACGAGTGGTGATTCAATAATTCCGCTTGTTTTTGCTGTTTCAGGAAAAACTGATTCGATATAGGGGGCAAATCGTTGTAGGCGCTCCTCTGCTTTCAAAATATCTTCAACTGACAAGTCCGATCTATTTTTCTCCCCATATGTTGGATTTATCCAGAATACTTCATGCATTTTTATAAGATTATGCAATAGCGGATAATCTTCCATCCATTCTTGAATACTTTTACCTTCTAATAGTTTTGAAGACATGCTTATTCCTCCCTTTTTATCCTAATATTATTATAAAGTACTATTGAAAAATTACTCGTCTTCATATGTCTTTTTCTATTTTCCAGCTCATATAATCGTAGTGATTTTCTAATTTCATTAAAGGAGGTTACAGGTTTGAAAAAAATGACGCAGCGAGTTAGTGAAAAGTTAAGTGAGGCTCATACTCTACCATCCTGGCTCTATACAGATTCCGATGTTTTAGAAACAGAAAAAAAGGAGATATTTAGCAAAACATGGCAATATGTCGGGCATATTAGCCAATTTACCAAGTCTGGAGATTATATTGCGACCGAAGTTGCTGACAGGCCAATCATCGTCATTTGTGGACAGGATGGAGAAGTTCGAGCCTTTTATAATGTTTGCTCCCATCGTGCCTCTAAGCTTGTGGAGGGGGAAGGAAACAAACCGCTGCTCGTTTGCCCTTATCATGCTTGGTCCTATCATTTAGATGGTTCTTTAAATAAAGCTCCTAATATGGCAGGAGTAGAAAACTTTGATCATAAGGATTTTTGTTTAAAAAAGGTAAATCTTGAAATCTTCCAATCTTTTATATTTGTCAATCTTGATCCAGATGCACTCCCTCTTGCCACCCAATTTCCTGATTTATTTCATCATGTAAAAGAAAATAATCTTGGAAATTTGAAAAGGGTTCGTGTAAACGAGAAGGTTTGCAAATCAAATTGGAAGATTGGGATTGATAATTATCTAGAGTGCGATCATTGTTCCATTGTCCATAAAGCGCTCGTTTCAAAAGTGGATATGAATCAATATGAACATATGTTGCATGAGTACTATTCCTATCAAAGTACCCCACTTAAAGGATGGAATAGTGATTTTCCTTTAGGGCAGGGCGGACGATATTATTGGCTTTATCCAAATACTTGGTTCTCATTTGATCCTGGACCCGCAAATCTCTCTATCCATCAATCGGTACCAATTGATCACAGAACGACGAAGTATGTATACACAACATTTTTTATGACAGAAGAAGTAACCCAGGAAGAAGAAGAATTAATGGCTATCGATCAATTAGTCCGAAAAGAGGATTTAGACATTTGTGAAACCGTTCAAAGGGGAATCGATACCGGAGCTTATTCACAAGGCAGATTTTCTCTTACCGAAAATTTAGTCCATCATTTTCACTTGCTATTACAGCGTGATTTAGAAAAGGTTTTACCTTTACCAGAAGAAAGTTCCATTACGGAGTAATTTTTTGTAAGCGCTTCCTTTGCGAAAATACTTTTGGAAGATAGGTGATTGGATATGGACAATGAAAAACACTCAACATTGAAACGAACAATGAAGAGCAGACATTTATTCATGATGTCCTTAGGTGGCATTATCGGTACAGGATTATTTTTAGGATCTGGCTATGCCATTGGCGAGGCAGGTCCTGCTGGTGCTATATTGGCATATTTAGTTGGTGGACTTCTAATGTATTTAGCAATGATATGTCTTGGCGAATTATCAGTTGTGATGCCTGTTTCTGGATCCTTTCAAGCACACGCAACACGGTTTATTGGTCCTGCAACAGGCTTTGTCGTCGGGTGGATATATTGGTTAAGCTGGGCTCTTTATGTCGGACTTGAATTTGTTGCTGCTGGAGTTTTAATGAAACGCTGGTTTCCGGATGCCCCGGTTTGGATCTGGTGTGCATTATTTGTTATCATTCTTTTTTCGATCAATTCCCTTACTACAAGGAGCTTTGCAGAAACAGAATATTGGTTTGCCGGCATCAAAGTGCTTACTGTCATTCTCTTCATTATCATTGGCCTAGGAGCGATTATCGGGATTGTGCCAATGCACAGTCATGAAGTTCCTTATCTTTCTAATTTTATTGGGGATGGATTATTTCCTGCTGGTATGGTGGGTGTATTTATCTCGATGATGACCGTTATATACGCCTTCCAAGGCTCCGAGATTATGGGGGTTGCTGCGGGGGAAACAGAGGAGCCGGAGAAGAATATTCCAAAAGCGATTCGCAATATTGTATTCCGAGTACTAATTTTCTACGTGCTTGCTATTTTTGTTCTATCCGCTCTCGTTCCTTGGCAAAAAGCAGGAGTACTGGAAAGCCCATTTGTAACGGTATTCGATATGATTGGGATTCCCTATGCTGCAGATATCATGAATTTTGTCATATTAACCGCTATCCTTTCAGTAGGAAATACTGGATTATTTGCATGTACCAGAATTTTGTACTCCCTTTCCGAAAATGGAATGGCTCCATCTATTTTTGCAAAACTGAATAAACGTGGTATTCCATCATATGCATTATTAATTACGCTAGGATTTGCATTACTTTCCTTATTAACTAGCATCGTGGCAGCTAATACCTTGTTTGTCGTCTTACTAGCTATAAGCGGAATTGGCGGAACACTGACATGGCTTGCAATTGCTGTTGCCCAAATACGGTTCCGGGGGAAATTTGTGAAAGATGGAGGAAAAATGGAGGATTTAAAATTTCGGGTGAGGCTTTACCCGTTTCTCCCTATCCTCTGCATTGTTATGTGCCTAGCTATCTTTGTTTTCACCGCATTTGATCCAACACAGCGAACTTCCCTTTACTGGGGGTTTGGGTTTGTTATCATTTGTTATTTATATTATTACTTTGTATTTATGAGAAGAGACATAATCATTCAGATATGGAACCGAATCCGATTTCGAAGGAAGATATATAGTAAGAAAAACCGCTGATTTACGAATTTAAATCAGCGGTTTTTTCTTAGTTATTATAAGTTTACAGTTCAACTTACATGATGTTGCTTCTGTTTATGTTTTTACAGATTTTCAAATTGATCATTTCATCTAAATTAGCTTTTATACATGAAAAATACTTTCAAGCACAGAGACTGGGGTTTCGTACTGATAACCAAATTCGCTGCCAGTGTAATAAAAATGTGGATTTTCAAAATCTGTCATAATGTCTTGCTGTTTTTTTATTTCCATAGAAACCTGGCCGATTGGATCTTGTGGTACAAGATGTATGCTCATTCTCGTTTTTTTATATTTTACTGAAATAGATGCAATTTGCTCTCTTTCATTCATAATAAAAATATCATTTTGTTCGTTTACGAACGCTGAAAATTCAAGGGAATCATATGCAACACGTATGGTATTTTGATCCTTTTTAACCACAAATCCTCTATCTCTGAAATAGTCTTCAAAGGCATCTAAAAACTCTTGCACCTTTAATTTCAATCCAGGAAGGATATTGTCTTCGAAATACTTGTGGTTTTTTTCTTTTAAATTGGCTAGTTCGACTTGTAGGTCTTCTAATTTGCTCATCATCTATAACTCCTTAAACTAAATTCCTTTTGATGGGTCCTGAGGGGAATTCTTTGGAGATTATCTAAAGATAATATAGCAAACTTGCATTTAAATAACAATTGATGTCTGGCATCCGTGGTGCCTGACACCAATTACACTTTTATATTTTATTTCCATAATGTATAACATCCTGATGAATAGTAAATAAATTTTTACCTTTATTCATAAAAATAATTGACGATTATTAAAAATAGTAATAAAATAATTACTAAATTAATTAGAGTGGTGATTAATGATGGACGATAAAATTGCTCAGGAATACATTGCTTTGATACCAAACTTATTTAGTTCCTTTAGCGAACTAAATAAGGATTCAACAGAGTTAACACATACGCAGAATCACGTTATTGAGTTTTTATATATGCAACAAAGGGCATTGAATATAAAAGATATTAGTATTGGTTTAAATATAACTAAGCAACAACTGACAAATATTATTAGTGATTTAGAAGCTCAAGGTTATTTAGTTAAGGTGCCGGATAGTAAAGATAAACGTGCAGTGTTAGTTTCGTTAACATCAAAAGGTAAAGAAATTGAAAATAAAAAGTGGACTGAAATATATCAAAGATTTATTAACAATTTGACCAAAATAAATGACGAAGAGAAACTAGATTTAGCCTTTGCTCTTCATAAAGTGAACGTATTATTAAAAAAGTTGGAGGACTAAAATGAACCAAAGGGAAAGAGTATTAATCTTAAGTAATGGCGTGATAATGGGTTTAGTAATGGGATTAATCTTTAAAGATATGTACAAATGTCTAGTTACTGGTACCATTGTATCTTCAGTAATTATGGTAATGCTAAGCAAAAAAGTTATTAACACTAGTCATAAGTAAATTTATAAACACTGTAATTCAAGTAGGAGTTTTTGATTGCATCATTTTTTTATATCTATAAAAGAGGAGAGGAACGATATGATTTCATCAGGATTAACATTTGGAATTTACCCACTAAGCGTAGCAGGTACACCTTTTGGTTTGGCTAAAGGCCCAGCTGACGACTACAAAAAAATTCAATTAGCGTTACGTGACCTTCAAGGTGACTCAAAAAATTTGTTTCCCAGAACCTATCTCATTTATACAAAAGAATGGGAATCCAAAATGTTAGCAAATGCAGATCGCTATCTTGAATCTAATTTATTAGGGGATTTAACTATAGGGTGTGGAGATTGGACACAGAATCAGGAACCAGATATAGAACTCGAAAATTGGCTAGATTTTATTCGAAAAGTCATTCACAAATACGGCTCCCATTTAGCCTCTCTTCAAATTACAAACGAACCTAATTTATCTTTTATGGAAGGTTCGAAGTCATATATTATGCAAGCCTTAGTAGAAGGCGTAATTACAGCGAAAAAAGAAGCCCAATTGCTTAATCTACCGCTAAAGATTGGATTCGGTTCAGTTCCGGAAAGCCCTGCATCAGTTCCACATTTTTGGGAAAACCTAGCTAAAGCTGGAAATTCCACATTTATTGAATCCATTGATTTTGTCGGACATAATTTTTATGTGGATGTATTCGAAGACCAACCACTCGATTTAAAAGAAATACCTGCTTCTGTTGAACTTACACTTCTCAATCTAAGGGAGAATCTTACTACCATAGGCATACCTACTTCAGTTTCTATTCGAGTTACTGAAAACGGATGGCCCACCGGAAAGAACCCTGTGGCCAACATAGAAAGATCTTATGAACGTCAATCAGCAGTTCTTGAAACTGTTATTCGAACAATCTATAATTTGCGAATGGAACTCAATATTTCCCATTATGAGCTCTTCGGACTCCGGGATGCAGATAGTTCCAAGGATGACCTTTTCCATCAATATGGAATTATGCGAGATGATTACTCTCCCAAACCGGCTTACAATACATTTAAGAAGTTAATACAAGAATTGGGGCTTTAAAAAAGCCCCAATAATATTGAATTGGTCTTACTAACCTATCGATAAAAGATCAATCTTTACTGCGATCATCTTCCTTCTGACTCATCATCAAAAGTGTTAGTGGTTTATCTGAGCCTGTCATTAATTTATACACATATGAAGAAGTTATTTTATAGCCACTTTCAATTTTTTCAGCTAAATAATTCGTTCTTTCAAATAAAATGGAACGAATATGGTTGATTTGTCTGAGGATTTTTTCCGTTAGTGCTTCTTGGCTATCTAATCGTGTTAATACTTCATTTTGAATATTCTCCTGCTTTGAAAATTGCTCAGACATTTGATGATGACGTTCAAGCTGTTCATTTATTTTTAGCGTAAGAGCTTGTTTAGATGATTCATAATGTCCAAGCCTGTTCATGATTTCCTGATTAGATTGACTTACAATATGAATTTGCTCATCACCTCCTGTTTAAATTGGCCTTCATTTTCCATCATACCTTGCAATTTTCTATTTTCATCATCCAATTTTATTAACCAGTCCATCACATGGCCTTCGAATTCTTTTTGTTGTTGGTGTTTCTCCTTCAGTTCCTTTAGCTTGGTTCCTATATCGTTCCACTGATTTATTTGAACATCTTCCCGTTGTTGATTGTATTTTTGTAAGTCATGAAAGGAATGAAGCAATGATTCGTATGCCTCATTCTGGCCGTTGATTAGTTCTGATAAATAATCTATTTTCGCAAACGCTTGATTTGATTCCTGTATGTTGCCAGAATTATGAAAAACCTCCGGATGATCATTTTTATTAATAAACAATCCCACTTAAGTCCGCACCTCCCTTTCTATATGAATGTAATAGTTTATTCGAATAAATTAATCTAGGAGACATTAATACAGAGGATTTCATCTTAGTGAAAAAAACAAGAGAAATAGAAATAAAGAAGTAGCCCTTGGATTAACTTGCAGTAGGGCTATTTTTCATTTTCATTTTATTATATTAGTGTCCATCTCATATGGACAAATTGCCGTTTTGTCCATTCGCAGTGCCTGGCACCAAGATGTTAGCATCAAGATGTATATTTTTCTCAAATACAGACACTTTATATAAAGGTATGAATAAAAGAAAGACGTTTTATTTTTATTTTCATTTGGAGGTTATTTAATGCCAATGAATATGACGCACAAACTAATTAAAAACCATCTTATTTCTGGAGAGATGGTTCCAGGACAAGAAATTGGACTTAAAATTGATCAGACCTTAACCCAGGATGCTACCGGAACAATGGTGATGTTAGAGCTAGAGGCGATGGGACTTGATCGCGCGAAGACGGAAGCCTCTGCTCAATATGTAGACCACAACCTCATACAAGTAGACAATAAAAATCCTGATGACCATTTGTTCCTACAAAGTTCTACACGCAGGTTCGGGCTTTATTTCAGTAGACCTGGAAATGGAGTTAGTCATCCTGTTCATATGCAGCGTTTGGCTAAACCAGGAAAAACACTACTAGGTTCTGACAGCCATACATGTGCTAATGGCTGTATGGGTATGTTGGCAATGGGGGCAGGGGGAATTGATGTTGCAATGGCGATTGCAGGGCAGCCGTTTTATGTGAAAATGCCCATGGTATGGGGAGTAAAATTAATCGGTGAGCTCCCAGAGTGGGTAAGTGCTAAAGATGTCATATTGGAAATGCTTCGCAGACATGGAGTAAAAGGCGGAGTTGGAAAAGTCATTGAATATTACGGGCCAGGTGTTCAAACTTTAAGTGCAATGGATCGCCATGTAATTGCCAATATGGGGGCAGAACTAGGAGCAACCGCTACGGTTTTTCCTTCCGATGAAGAAATTAAGCGTTTCTTAAAAGAACAAGGTAGAGAAGACGATTGGTCTCCACTTGAGGCTGATGAGGGAGCAACATACGACATAGATGAAGAATTGAACTTATCAGAGGTTGTACCTCTTATCGCAAAGCCATCAAGCCCAGGTAATGTGGTACCTGTCTCTGAAATCGCCGATACTCCTATTTACCAATCTTATATTGGATCATCTGCTAATCCTGGTTTTCGTGATTTTGCAATTGCAGCGGAAATAGTGAAAGGAAAGCATATTGCAGATGGTATTTCTTTTGACATTAACCCGTCTTCCAGACAAATGTTAACGGACTTAGTAAAGGAAAGCCATATTGCGGGCCTCCTTCAAGCTGGTGCACGTCTGCATCAGGCAGGTTGCAATGGTTGTATCGGAATGGGACAAGCACCTGCAACGGGAAGAAACAGCTTGCGCACCACTCCTCGGAATTTTCCAGGAAGGTCTGGAACAAGAGAGGACAGTGTCTTCCTATGCAGTCCGGAAACAGCAGCAGCATCTGCATTAACGGGAGTGATTACAGACCCTCGAACACTTGACATTCCCTATCCCAAAGTACAAGAGCCTATCAATCCAACAATTGATGAAAAACTATTAGACGTGCCTTTACCATATGAGGAGGCAAAAAAAATAAAACTACATAAAGGACCTAATATTGCCTCCATTCCTTCTATGGATGAACTGCCGGACTCTTTGGAACTGCCAATCCTGTTAAAAATGGGAGACAATATTTCAACCGATGAAATTCTTGCAGGAGGAGCAAGAGTTCTGCCTTATCGAAGTAATTTACCAGAGATTAGTAAGTTTACTTTTGAAATTATTGACAGAACATATTATACTCGCGCGAAAGAAACAGGCAGTCATGCTATTATTGGCGGATTCAACTATGGACAAGGTTCCAGCCGTGAACACGCCGCCCTCGCACCAAGATATCTCGGTCTTCGGGTTGCCTTAGTAAAAGACTTTGCCCGTATTCACTGGCAAAACCTTGTGAACTTTGGTGTCCTGCCTCTTACTTTTGTCAATGAAGCGGACTATGATAGTTTAGAACAAGGCGATGTCCTTGAACTGAAGGATATCAAAACAAAGATACAAAATGAAAATGAGTTTACTATTACCGTTAAAAGAAAAAATAATGAAATAAAAGTGAAGCATTTACTTTCTTCACGTCAGATTGAAATCATGCTGAGTGGCGGATTAATCAACTGGGTGAAAGCAAATCATGTGGAACAAAACACATAAACAATTCATAACTATTTTTTCATGGAGGGATGAAAATGATCGACAGAGAAATAACCTGTAAAGCGTGTGAAGGTACTGGGATGCTTTCTGATGATGAAGGTTGGCAATATACGTGTAACGTTTGTAATGGAAAAGGTGAATTGAATGCAGATGGCAGTAGAAATCCTGCAAAATTGATGTCTGTTGATGAGAATAATCGTTTATTAGATTAAGGCTTTGTGGAATGGGCATTAGCCCATTCCACTTTTCTTAGTAAAAATGCAATATTTTAATCTATTTTATTCTGAGATTGCTCCTCCTTTTGATTCATCATTAGCAGTGTACGGGGCTTATCCGAGCCTGTAATCAATTTATATACATACGAAGCAGTTATCTTATAGCCGCTTTCCATTTTTTCTGTTAAAGCCTCTTGTCTATCCAGTCGGGTTAATACTTTATTTTGAATATCTTCTTACTTGGTAAATTGCTCGGTCATTTGATGGTGATGTTTAACCTTCCATTCCTAAAGCCTGATTATAGAAATTACATGTTTTACACCGATATAAAAGTAAATGTCCCTGCTTTGCCTTCTATTGAACATTCCACTTGATAAAAGTTGGAATTATGTTCCTTAGAATTCATTGATAGTGCTATTCCTATAATTCTCTTAACTGTTCTCCTGTGGAGGACAGTTTTCTGCTTTGTCCATTTGTGGTGCCTGACACCATGTATTCAAAATTGTTTGCAACTTTTTGCGGCTTAAACCGTATTTAAGAGAAAGGAGTTCATTTTATTAACTTCGGAGGGAAATATGAATAATGCCTTACTTATTGTAATTAATGTATTGGCTAGTCTTTTTATCTTGTTTGTCTTAATCCAAACCGTTCGTGTTCAGAGAGCAATGAAGAAATGTGAACCTGTACATAAGAAGATGTTTAGGATAAGAGGTACAGGGAAGTGGTGGAAGGTTCGTATTTTTATTGTCTTTATTATCTTGTATATAGCACTGTATATTTTCTCAATTTGGTACTTTGACTTTCTAAAATTAATATGGTTATACCTTAGTACATTGGCGGGTTTTCAGATGTCTCAAATTTTATTTCGCTATGGAAAGATGGGGAAAAAGGGAATTTCGATAGCGGATACTTTTATCCCTTGGGAGAATATAGAAAGTTGCAAATTGGAATGGCTGCCAATCACACATAGTTTCTATCCAAATGGTGAATTAACGTTGACAACGGACTCTCATATGCAATATGTCATAATAGTAGATAAAAAAGATGAAAAGGCGATTGGCGAGCTTCTTGAAAAAAATAATCTTGTTACACCGATCACGACTCAAAAATAACAATGGAGGTTCCCTATCCGGAAACCTCCCTTCCTCATTATTGAGCAGTGTAGCCACCGTCTACTAAAAGGCTTGTACCATTTACAAAAGATGAGTCATCACTTGCTAAAAACAGTACTGCTTTTGCAATCTCTTCTGCTTTTCCAAGTCTGCCTTGTGGATGTAAGGATGCAAGATACTCTTTCGTTTTTGGATCTACTTTGGAAAGTAATGGTGTATCGATATAACCCGGACATACAGAATTGACACGAATGCCTACTTTCGCATATGCAGTACATAAGTTTTGGGTTAATAGCTTCACACCACCTTTTGCAGCAGAATATGCAGTCGGATTAGGTAATGAAACATGACTATGAATAGAACCAGCGTTAACGATGACACCGCCACCTCCTTGTTTCAAAAATTGTTCAATCGCATATTTATCGGATAAAAATACACCTGATAAGTTAATATCAATAGTTCGTTTCCACTTTTCATAGGTTAATTCATGTGCTGGGGAATCATCAGCAACTCCCGCATTCGCATATAGGATATCAAGCTTTCCATAGTGGCTAACTGTTTCGGATACCATATGCTTTACATCTTCTTCAATTGTAACATCTGTTTTAATGAATAAAGTATCGTATCCATTTGTATTTAGTTCATCTGACAATTGCTTTCCACGTTCAGAAAAATCGGCAATAACTACTTTCGCTCCTTCTTCCGCAAATAGACGAACGGATGCTTCTCCAATACCGCTTGCCCCACCTGTAACAATCGCTACTTTATTATCTAGTTTCATATTGTATCGCTCCTTTTAGTTATTTATTTTCCCCAACGCGCTATTATCTAGCAGTCGCACCGCCATCAATTACGAATTCTGATCCAGTTGTAAAAGCTGATTCATCAGATGCAAGGAATAGAACGGTATTTGCAACATCTTTCACAGATCCAAGTCTTCCGAGTGGGAATAGATTTTTTCCTAACTGTTCTTTTGAATTTCCTGATACTTCTGAAGCATAGTCTGCCATTCCTGTATCAATATATCCAGGATGAATAGAGTTAACTCGTACTCCAAAAGGTGCATATTCCATTGCTGCATCTTTCGTCATAATACGGACTGCCCCTTTACTTGCACCGTATAAAACATGTCCCGGAGCTCCAGTTAATCCTGCAATAGAGGATGCATTGATGACAGAGCCATTATTTTGTTTTGCCATCAATGGCATAATGTGCTTCAATCCTAAAAATACTCCCGTTACATTGATGGACATAAGACGATTCCATTCTTCAAGTTCAATCTCGGCAACTGGTTTAATGATATAAATACCAGCATTATTGAAAAGGATATCCACTTTTCCAAAAGCCTTGATGGTTTCATCAGCTACCAGTTTCCAATCCTCTTCTTTGCTAACATCATGGCGAATATATAGAGCCTCTCCGCCGATTTCTTGAATGTCTTTTACTGTTTGATTACCAGATTCTTGGTTAATATCCGTTATAACAACTTTTGCTCCTTCTTTAACAAATAATAAAGCGGTTTCTTTTCCGATACCTGTGCCTCCGCCAGTAATAATAGCAACTTTATTTTCAAGTCTCATTTTCATCACGATTCCTTTCTGTAACTTTTAGCACAATCATGTACAAAGTGCTGTATTAGATACTAGAGAAACGCAAATTTTATTAACGCTCTTTTATCTATATCTTCATTTTACTCTCCTCATTTTCGATTACTATCCTACAAAAAGCTGTATAATAACATGGTAGATATCCTTCATTTATAGGGTTAATTTGGTCCGAGGAGAAAATAAGTATGAAAAACCTATATGAAGAAGTAACATTTGAGCAATTTGTTGTATTCATCAGAATCCATCAAAAGCAGATAGAAGAAAATATGAATATTTATTTGAATCTGGAACCTTACTTTTCGGAGCAAGATAGAAAGATTACTGGGATGGTCCTGGAATCCTTTTTTCATTTACTTGTTCATCTGGATCTAAAAATGATAGATGATGAATATAAAAAGACATTGGACACTTGGCTGCAATCCCAAATTTCTACTATGAACGTAAAGCATTTTAACTTATTCCTATTGATTTTCGAAAAAGCTGTCATAACTTTATTATCCAATGTGAAGCAAAATAGCTTGTCCATTAATATGTTTTTGTTACACATATATTCGCATCTCATTTTTTCCTTTAATAAAGTAGATAAAATAAAGGATTCCAACATTTCAACTGATTTAGTTGAAATAGATAGATTGAGACAACTAGATAAATTAAACAAGCTATTGATCAGTTGTTCTGGAGATAAGGATCTTCCCTTTATCCTGAAGCAGTGTGAGGAAATTTTTCATTATAAAAGATGTGTTTTTTACGCATACATACCATGGTCTCAGCAATTTTACGGTGTTATAGGTGCTGAACTACCTAAAGTCCAAAGTATGAAAGGCCATATTAGCACAAATATGACGAATGTATTTCACACAAAAAAGCCAATTTTTTTAAAGGATCCTCATACTTTTGTAAAAGAAGAACATATCAAATTATTTAATCTTTCTTCCGTTATTTTTGTGCCAATTGTCCACCACAATCAAGTGTATGGATGGGTAACCTTTGATCAAATGGGAGTGGAATTTGATTGTTCTAAAGAAGAACTATTGCTGCTAGAACAAGTTGGGCAAAGAATTGGTCTCTATTTATCAAGAAGTAATGATGAGAGTATTAGGGAGTCGATGGTTCATTTAACAGAACGGGAATCTATGATCCTTGATTTGCTAGCGGAAGGTTACGACAATAGAAAAATGGGTGAACTACTGCATTTAAGTGAACATACTGTACGGGATTATGTAGGAAGCTTAATGACAAAGCTTCAAGCGAAGAATCGAACCCAGGTTGTTGCTTCTGCTTTTAGATTAGGATTATTAAAATAATTTAAAAGAAACAGTCCAATTTTCGTTGAAAATCGGACTGTTAATTGGTGCGATATATACTGTTTTCTATTCGAAAACCGAACCCGTTACTATTCAGTCACCTTGTTTTTTTACACCTATTTTATGCAGACCGGTGACGTATTTTATAAATAATCCATGCTACTATGCTAGATGGTAAAGTAAACAGGTTTCCTCCTTGCATGTTATAGGTCAGCTGCTGATCTTCAAATGACATATTATCAATGATTTCCTCATTTGTTTTCTGCGATTTAGCTTTCTTCTCTTGCATATCCGAAATGTAATTATATTGCACTGGAATCATAACAAGAAAATATAGAACTAATACTGAGATTATAACGATCCATGCGATCATCATACTTCTCCCCCTAACAAAAGGATCTATTAGTATACATACGTCTGAAACATAGATATGATTCAAAAGTTATAAATATTTTTTGATAAAATAACTTCCACGATAAAGGACAATTTTCCGATTTGTCCATTTGTAGTGCCTGACACCACTATGTGAAACCACTATGGTATAATGGTTGTAAGCGCTGTAGTTTGTTGTTTTTATTCTGCTTCGATGGGGAAGGTGTAGATCAACGTGAATCAGCAAGCGGTTTTGTCCATTATGGAGGTTATGCAGGATTTGGTTCCTAAGTATACTTCCATAGCAGTGACAAATAGTCAGCAGTATATTTATTATCAGCCAAGTAATCAAATCGATTTAAAAATTAAACCTGGTGACAGGATTCAAAAAGGAACTGCATCCTTTAAAGCTTTATCCTTTCAGCAAAAAATTACCGATTATATTGAAAAGGATGTCTTAGGCACACCATACTTTGGTATGTCAGTACCCATATTAGATGGCGGGAAGGTTCAAGGCTGTGTAACAGCCATATTACCTAAGAAGCCTCTTGAATTTCCAACTTCTTTTTTAACGATAAAAGCGAATGATCGATGGTATCCTGTATCCTTTAAAGACGTAATGTTCTTAGAAGCATTGAGCAGAAAGACCAATGTCCACACAGAAAACTTAGTCGGTGTGCATAAGCTCAATTTAACAGAGTTAGAGTTTTATCTGCCTAGCAACATATTTATTAGATGCCACAGGTCCTATATTATTAACATTCATTATATTGCTGAAATCCATCCTGAATCGCATTCTACTTTTTTATTGATTATGAAAGATGGCTCTAAAATCCCTGTTAGTCAGACTTATTCCAGTCAGTTCCGAAGAATACTTAACTTCTGATAGTTCACAGTTTGCTCTTTGAGTGCAAACTGTTTTTTTATGCGTTAGCAATTTACCCCTGTGGATAACTTTTTTATTATTGTCTACGTCTAGCTACAGCGCATATCGGATTTCTGCGTCTCCTCCCTATGATAAGTCAACATCATGTGAAATTTGAAAAGCTAATTTCACTTATCCATAATCCGATGAGCAATGCGTTTGTACACTTGTTATTCATTTTTTTATCTGCTTCATGTCTTATATTTTCTGGTTTAAACGTAAATAAAGCCTTTTCATACCAAAACTAATGTTGAATCCCCCTTTCATTTGTAGAATTATTTGAAAAAGGAATAAAAGGGTGAACTCAAGTGGAAATAAACACTTCTAAATATATAAGAGACTCTCGTTTAGTGGACCGTGTCGTATCGGCTAAAGAAGCCGCTTCCTGGATAAAGGACGGCATGACATTAGGATTAAGCGGGTTCACAAGAGCAGGAGATGCAAAGGCCGTTCCAAGTGCATTAGTTGAACGGGCTAAAGTAGAACCATTTAAAGTAAATATTTTTACTGGTGCATCCTTAGGATCGGATATTGATAAATTAATGGCTGAAGTTGGAATGGTAAATAAACGAATCCCATTTCAAGCGGATACTACAATGCGTAAAAGTATTAACAAAGGAGAACTGCTTTTTGTAGACCAGCATTTATCCCATATGGCAGAAGCTGTTCGCGCAGATGTACTTGGTCCGATTGATTACGCAATTGTGGAAGCAATCGCTATTAGTGCAGAAGGTATGATTATTCCATCCACATCTGTTGGTAACTCATCTATTTTTGTGGAAAAAGCGAAACATATCATTGTCGAAATTAATACCACCCAGCCGCAAGGATTGGAAGGGCTTCATGATATTTACGAAACAAGAAATCATGGAGAAAGAAATCCAATCCCATTGACGAAAGTAAGTGACCGAATCGGCACTCTAGGCATTCCCGTAGATACTGACAAAATTGCTGGTATCGTTTTCACTCATCAAATTGATTCAGCTTCCACCATTGTTCAGCCTGATGAAGAAACACAAACAATGGCTAACCATCTAATCTCTTTTTTACGAAAAGAAGTGGAGGAAGGCAGATTAACAAATAAACTAGCTCCATTGCAATCGGGAATTGGTTCTGTGGCAAATGCCGTTTTACACGGACTTATCGAATCAGAATTTACGAATCTAGAGGTGTACTCAGAGGTTCTGCAAGATGCCGTCTTTGATTTAATCGATGCAGGCAAAGTAAGCTTTGCTTCTTGCTGTTCCATTACATTATCCGATGAAAAAATGAAACAGGTTTATTCCAATCTAGATAGATATAGAGATAAACTTGTTTTAAGACCTCAAGAGATTTCCAATCATCCTGAAATTATCCGCCGTTTAGGCTTAATTTCTATTAACACCGCTTTGGAAGTAGATATTTACGGAAATATTAATTCTACACATGTAGGCGGCACCCATATGATGAATGGTATTGGAGGTTCAGGAGACTTCGCACGAAATGCCCGACTTGCTATTTTCGTAACAAAATCTATTGCGAAAAACGGAAACATTTCAAGCATCGTTCCATTTGTTGCCCATGTCGACCACACAGAACATGATGTAGATGTTATAGTTACAGAACAAGGCTATGTTGATTTAAGGGGATTGGCTCCAGTTGAGCGTGTACCGCTCATTATCGAAAACTGTGTACATCCGTTATACCGTGATCAGCTTTTGGAATATTATAATGAGGCAAAAACGATAGGCGGTCAAACTCCACACGTATTGGAAAAAGCATTTTCATGGCATATTAATTATAAAAAGAACGGAACCATGCTGGAAAAGGTAGTGGAATTAGTGTAGTCAATTAAAGCTCGCTTCTTTTAGCGGGTTTCTTCCATGTGAGGACACCAGTTCCGTTATCTGTGACAAAATGGGTCAATTCTTTATGTTTGCGGACATGCGTTCCGTTATTTGATAAAAATGCAGAGATTTCCTTGTGTTTTTTAAACAATAAGGTACTCAGTGTCCGCTTAAGCCTTAAATTAACTCCAATTAATCAAAATAAGGGATTCTGTGTCCTCTTAAGATCTGAGCGTCATTAAGAAACTCTTCTTCTTAGCGATAAATTCATATCTTTTTCCAAAGTAGCTTCCATCCCCACCACATTGTCCAAAGATATACTGGTCCTGATGTAAGGGGTAGAACAATATACGCTGCTCGAAAAAAGCAACAAGTAAATACTATTCCTGCAAATCCCCATATCCCACTATAAAACCCACTTTTTCGAAACCATGCTGAAAAGAAATTCCCCCTACCCTTAATATTCCAACCATACAACGCAACTCCTAGCCAACCACAAGCAACTGCCAAATACCCTACTAAAAGGACAAATGAAAAGTTTGCCTCCCAAACTTTTTTCAATACAACATGATGTCCGCTTATAATCTCGTCACCAAGCATTGGCAATAGTGTCAGTTCAGCGCTAAGGATTAAAATCCATAATCCCAATGAGATATAAAACATGGCAGCTCCAACTTTTCCAACTTTCCCCCCGAAAAAATGGCTGCTTCCGGCCAGTCCAGCTAGCCACAAAAACATACCAATTAACATCAACATATGATCTAACATCCATACGTCGGAGTGTTTAAATTTATGAAAGGCTTCCTCTCCTGCAAATGGATCAACTAGGACAGGATGTAGAATGGTTCCGATTAAAATGAAAATGCCACCAATGATAATCATGATTCCAAGCAATCGATTCCCTTTCATAAAACATCTCCTTTTCGCTTTATCCTTCCTTACCATACTTTCCAAAAGAGCACATTCGTATAAATCGTAGTTTGGGTTAAAGACCTGATTAAGGGCATCCATTCTAAAGCTAAATAGGATATTTTACATGGTTTTCATATACAACCCAAATCCCTGCACGACAATGAAAAACAAACCATATTATGAAATATCAAAGCTTTCCTTATATAGAAAGATAGGTGTTTATTCAATTGGAACCTTCACCCATGTATATCTCTCCTTTTCAAAATCTACAAAAAACAAATATGTCCTTTGAAGAAGTCTTTCGGCATATATTGGAGTTCATGCAAGTAAACCCTAAAGGGAAATTTAAATTAATGGTTGGTACCGATTCACAGGTTCATAAATTTCATACAATTTTTATTACAGGTATTGTAATTCAACAAGAAGGAAATGGTGTGTGGGCATGTATAAGAAAAATGATGATTCCAAGGAAAATGACCCATCTACATGAACGGATTTCATATGAATTATCATTAACAGAAGAGATTGTTTCCTTATTTACAAATGATCGGAAAAACCAATTAATTAATATCGTTCTTCCCCATGTTTATGAAGGAGCTACTTTTTCAATGGAAGGTCATATCGATATTGGTGCTGGGAAACGCAATAAAACGAGGGAATTTGTAAAAGAAATGGTCGCAAGGATGGAATCGATCGGGGTTGAACCAAAAATTAAGCCAAATGCTTTTGTTGCTTCGAGCTATGCGAATCGATATACAAAATGAAAGAGTTCTTTAAAAGGCAACTAGTTCTAGAATAAGTAGTTCAGTTTTGGAGTACAAAACATTAAAAAGCACTCCAAAATGGGCTGCTTTTTTTATATCAAATTGCATATAAAAAAACACAATAGTTGAAAACTAATTTACACATCAATCTGTCAATTAAATGAAAATTGACAATTTTGTGGTATTATATAAAGAATAGGTTGTTCTTCACGAGCAGTTTAATTGACAAACCATTGGAGGAAATATGAATATTTATTTAAATCTTTTCAGTTTCATCATTTTAGTCATAACAGTCATACTACTTATTGTTTTTTTCGTTAAATTATTTGTTTATTTTGTTAAAAAGAGATTATTTCCTAAAAGACTATTAATTGCTACTTTAACAGGAATTATATTGGTTTTAGGAATTTTTCTATATACACAATATTTTTTTACATTTAATAACCTTAAAGGAACGCTACAAGAAGGACCTATAAATTCTCCGAATGGAAAATATACTGCTAATGCTTATTATAAGTCGTATGGTGGTGCCGCTGGCGGAGTTGATATTTGGATAGAAATCACTAACAATGATAGTCAAAAGACTAAGGTAATCTATTATAGTGACGCAAATAGTCACTTTTCTATAAACTGGATGGGCGATAACACTTTAGCTATCACTAATGAGGAACCAACTCATCCAGAGTCCGATAATAGTGTTAATTTGGATGTTAGGGATGAAATTTATGATCAAAACGGTTTGGCATGTCAAAGTTTGTTAATGAAAAACGATTATAAAAGGTGCTTTAAAAAATAATCAGTCTTATTTCTCTAGTTTGTTCGGGGATTTCCCAATCAACACTCTGAGCATTCTTTTTTAGTTCTAATAAATGCATATTAAATTCAATCCGTATTTGTCGTCTAATTTACAACCATTTTAGCATCTTAATTTGCACATCTACAATAATTATTTCCCGTTTGTAATTTCAATTACATTTTCAAATACAAATTCAGTTGTAAATGTCAATTAAACGTTGATATAACAATAAAAAAAGAGCATCAAATTTAACTACAATTTAATACTCAATTACATTCACATTTTCACTTTCTGTGCTTCAAAACTGAACTACTGAACTACTTAGTCCTAGAATAGTTGCCTTTTTCATTGTCTATGAATGGTAAAATTCATACCTGTGGATAATTTTTTTTGATAAAAACAGCATGGGTTAGCTCATTCGCTCTTTACAATTTTCTTATTATAAACGAGTCCGCAAGCTGCTCCCAATTTTGTGGAAACGGATAACCAAGAACCCAATAGCTTACACCTCTTAGACTGTAGCTTTTTACTAGGTTAAACTTCGCTTCAGCACTCCTAGCGTCCTCAAACCATACCTCATGTGTTCGTCCTTGATTATCATTGTACCGGAAATAAGGAGATTGTGTTGTTTCGTCATATTTGATTTCGGCATTATGTTGGATGGCACGTCTTATCGCTTCTTGCATATCGAATGTTTCCGCTTCTTGACCTTGAACATGGGGCAGTAACCAATCTCGTGCGTAAATTTGGAATCCCATGAAAATCTTATCGGCTGGAATTACCGTCATTGCGTAGTCTATTACACGTTTTATTTGGTTAAGTGGGGATATTGCCTGTGGTGGTCCTTTTCTGTATCCCCATTCATACGTCATTAAGACAACGAAGTCAAGAAGTCGCCCGTGAACAGGATAATCATGTGCTTCCACCAACAGCCCCTTTTGACTCGCACTTGTTTTCGGGGCGAGTGATGAAGAGACAAAATATCCTTCACGATGGAGGCGATCAACTGCTCTTTCCAGAAAATGATTATAGTTTTCACGATCCTCGGGCGAAACATTTTCAAAATCGATATTTAGTCCACGATATCCTTTATTTCTCATCGTATTGATTACATTTGTTAATAGCTTTTCGACAAGAGATGAATTAGAGAGAATGGTGTGTGCAAGGCCAGTTCCTGCTTCGCTTGGGGAAAAATTCGTAATACACATTATTGGCACAACTCTTGTTGCTTGTGCTGCTTGAATGGTAGGATTGTCATCAAGTGGCTCAAGGGTACCATCTTGCTTGATTCTATAACCAAAAGGACTTACATATGTTAAATCATAGGCAACCTCACGGACAATTTGGCCACCTGTTTGCCCGTATACATTCGTAAATCCATTGACATCAATGATCGGTTTTGGTTTCGTTGGAATTCTTATCGTCAACCCCGGATAGAGATTTGCCGGATTAATTCCTCTGTTTATTTGAAGTAGCGCTTGAACAGTTGTTCCATATCTTTGTGCAAGCTCATAAAGTGTTTCGTTTCCAACTATCTTGTGGATGATAACTGGAATGATAAGCCTTTGTCCTTGAAAAATATTGGCGGGATTTGTTATGTGATTGATTTGTGTAATTTCATTTATTGTTACACCAAATTGGTTTGCAATTTTCGTAATCGTATCTCCTGGTTGAACTCTGTACTGAAAATATGGCTCAGGAATCAAAAGTGCTTGGCCAATCACTAATCTATTCGGGTTCTCAAGACCATTGACCTGTATTATTCGGTTGGTGCTAACACCATATTGCCGGGAAATTTCCCATATGGAGTCCCCGCTTTGTACGACATGGATTCTCACATTCCAACCTCACTTTCCTTCATTATTCGGTATATTTTATTCGGTGATTTAGGGTAATATGCTTTTTAGCTTTTGGAAAGCGTCCCCTTATTAGATATGTAAAGGAAGAAAACAATCCGCGGAGAATGTTGAAGAAAAGTGGATTTTGAATCGTTGTGGTTGACTCGCTAAAAGAAGAGGTGCCCATTATACTAATCGTTTATATTCCCTATCGAAAAAGTGAATTGTGTAAATTATATTGCACTACAAAATCAGTGTCTTTTGCGGAAAGTAAAAGTAGCCCAGTCCTATTTGTACTGAGCTAACACCTATATTTTTACGCAGTTTATTAAACCTATAAGGATTATTTCTTTTTAGATGATCTAGACCCAATAATAATAACAACAGCAACAATTACTACGAACCAAACATACCAAGGCATATAAATTCCTCCTTAAATGATGAAACGTCCATATAATCATTCGTTAAATGCAGAAACATTGCGGTAAATGTCCATATACAAAGAGTATTCTCTAAAACACTGATTATCGTTATATATTATTCGGAAAAGGAGATTATTATGTAATTAAAGCTTGTGTGTAACCGCTGTCCATATTTGATGTACCTAAGCTTCCTGCAGTGCGAATCAGTATACGAAATAAATAGGTACTTTTTTAATTAAGGAAATGTATGTTTTCCCTCCTCATGCATAATTTCCTATGGTCCTCTATATTCTTTAAATGAAAATAATTGAAAATTGATTACCTTCTTATATTTTCACTATCCATTGACATTTTGCTTTTCGTTTTTGATAATGCTAGAGTAATAATTTACTAATGAGGAGTCTTTTTCTATGCAAACCGCATCAAACCTAAGAATAATTAGCCCTGGCAATGATCCATGGGAAGCTTACTTGGATGTAAAAGAACATGGGAGTATGACATTATCTAATATCGAGTTCACCACCACCACCTTATGCAATATGCGTTGTGAACACTGCGCCGTCGGCTATACCCTTCAGCCAAAGGATCCAAACGCATTACCATTAGAGTTACTTATTCGACGCATGGAGGAAATACCCTCTTTACGTGCAATGAGCATCACTGGTGGCGAGCCAATGTTTTCAAAGAAATCTATCGAGAATTATGTTCTTCCTTTATTACAATACGCAAATGAGAGAGGCGTTCGAACACAAATCAATTCTAATTTAACCCTCGATACAGAGCGTTATTTAAAAATCGCACCCTATTTGGATGTTTTACATATTTCACATAATTGGGGAACAGCAGATGAATTCATCGATATTGGCTTTGCCAATGCGCTAAGGAAACCAAGCCGCGAAGCTCGAAAAAAATTATTCGACCGTATGATTGAAAATAGTCGAATCTTAGCAGATGAAGGTGTCATGGTTTCTGCTGAAACCATGTTGAATAAAAGAACACTCCCCTATTTGGAGCATATCCATCATCAAGTGGTGGAAGAAATGAAATGTGCAAGACACGAGATCCACCCTATGTACCCGAGCGATTTCGCAGAAAATCTCGAAGTTCTTACATTAGATGAAATGCGCGATGCCATCCATCATTTACTCGATATTCGCTCAAGAGATGTTTGGATGCTGTTTGGAACACTCCCGTTTTATCCATGCAACCAAAATGAGGAAGACCTAAAATTGCTGCAAAGATTGTATAAAAGTAAAAACGTTACGGTGCGGAATGATCCGGATGGACGTTCGCGATTGAATGTTAATATCTTCAGTGGAGATGTTATTGTCACTGATTTTGGCGACACACCACCGCTTGGGAATATCCAAAACGATAATCTTCCAAGCATGTTTGAAAAATGGATGGAGCAGCCAATTGCGAAATCTCTAAATTGTCATTGTCCTGCGGTCCAATGCCTAGGTCCGAACATTCTTGTGAAAAACAAATACTATCCACAAACAGATTTTACTGAAAAAAAATCTATACTATAAATAGGAAAAAGGAGCTTGAATTTCCAAGCTCCTTTTCTTAATTTGCTTTTTTCAATTGTTTACTTCGCAGCTGACCACAAGCAGCATCAATATCTGTTCCGTGCTCTTGGCGAACAACACAGTTGATTCCATTTTTCTTTAATGTATCGTAGAACTCCAAAATAGATTCTTTTGTGCTTCTTTTGTATTGAATATGTTCACTTACCGGATTGTATGGAATTAAGTTCACATAGGCAAGATGACGTTTATCTTTTAATAATTTGGCAAGCTGTAATGCTTCCTCTTTATGATCGTTTACATCATTTAATAAAATATACTCAAAAGTAATACGGCGATTTGTTTTTTCTAAATAATAATCGATTGCAGGCATTAGTTTTTCTAATGGGTATGCACGATTAATTTTCATAATTTGCGTACGAAGTTCATTATTAGGTGCGTGTAAGGAAATCGCTAAGTTTACTTGCAAGTCAAGATCCGCAAATTCGTAAATTTTTGGAGCAAGACCACTTGTGGAAACCGTAATATGACGGGCACCAATTGCAAGTCCTTTTGGATTATTGACGATTTTCAAGAAATTAACTAAGTTCTCAAAGTTGTCAAATGGTTCCCCAATTCCCATTACCACAATATGACTTACTCTTTCGCCATTTCCAGCTTCATCTAAGTGTTGTTGCACCTTCATGATTTGCTCAACAATTTCTCCACCAACGAGGTCGCGATTTTTTCTAAGAATACCGCTAGCACAGAAGGAGCACCCAATATTACAGCCTACTTGTGTTGTCACACATACGGAAAGGCCATATTTTTGTCTCATTAGTACGGTTTCAATTAAATTTCCATCTTTTAATTGAGATAAAAGTTTCACTGTTCCGTCTTTGGATTCTTGCTTAATTTGGATGTTCAACGTTTCCATATCAAAATGTTCTTCTAATAATTGAAGACAATCTTTATTGATATTTGTCATTTCAGAAAAGCTTGTTACTCGTTTTTGATATAACCATTCCCACACTTGGGTTGCACGGAATTTCTTTTGACCATGCTCCAAAAGCCATTCTGTTAGCTGTTCTATTGTTAATCCGTAAATGGATTGCTTATTCATATATAAAACCTCTTTTCGAGAGCTTATTTTTTTTGCAGTACTATCTATTTTAACATGAATTTATGTTGAATTTCTATTATCTTTCAAAAGTCTATTATAACAATATTTTGCGGAAAATAAACACCCCAAAAGATGATAGGACTGGATGAATACACCAAAAAAATGTGCGTAGCGCCATATGTAGTCACAGGCTAGGTAAAGGAATCACAGCTAGGTAGTTCAGAAGTTGATTCCCGCTTATCGTAGGTAGGAGACAAAGAAAACCTCTAGACGCTAAACATTTAAGTTGCATGAATGGTAGATTTTTTCATAAAATTAACTAAAGTACAAAAAAAGGAGTTTTCTTTATATGCGTATTATGCCTATTGAAAAGCGAAATGTTTCATCAAGTAGATTGGTTTTAGGCTGCATGGGATTTGGTGGTGGCTGGAATAACAGTCCTATTACGAATGAAGATATTTTAAAAGGAGAAAAAGCCGTAGATGCTGCCCTTTCTGCAGGAATTACGATGTTTGATCATGCCGATATTTATACAAGAGGCAAAGCCGAGAAGGTTTTTGGAGAAATATTAAAAGCACAACCTGAATTACGTGAGAAAATTATGATTCAAAGTAAGTGCGGCATTCGTTTTCAAGACGAGTATGCACCTGGCAGGTATGATTTTTCAAAAGAGTATATTTTGAATTCTGTGGATGGAATATTAACAAGACTTGGTGTTCAATACTTAGATGTGCTGTTACTGCATCGACCAGACCCATTAATGGAGCCGGAAGAAGTGGCAGAGGCATTTGCACAACTTGAACTTTCAGGCAAGGTTCGCCATTTCGGAGTTTCCAATATGAACATGGGGCAAATCCAATTAATTCAGGCATACAGTGACGTGCCACTGATTGTCAATCAGCTCGAAATGAGTCTACATAAGCTTGATTGGGTGGAACAAGGAGTATTGGTAAATCAAAAAGCTGGACTTGATACAAGATTTGCTGAAGGCTTAATGGAATACAGTATGGTAAGTGATATCCAAATTCAAGCTTGGTCCCCGTTGGCAAAAGGGATTTATACTGGAAATGAGAGCCTGAATTTGACTGAAGCAGATGTGAAAACAAGAGATTTAGTAGAAAAAATGGCTCGTGAAAAAGAGACTACTCATGAGGCAATTGTACTTGGCTGGTTAATGCGACATCCGGCTAAAATTCAGCCAGTGATTGGTACGACCAACCCTGAACGCATTAAAAATTGTGAAGATGCCGTTCGCCAGGCGGAACTGATGACAAGAGAAGAATGGTATTCGTTGTATGTTGCTTCCCGCGGGAACACAATGCCTTAAAATTATTATGAAGACTATTTTAATGAGTGCGGTTTTCATCGACTTATTAGGATAGTCTTTTTTTGTTCCCTGTTTCGATATTAATATGACTCATTCTAGTTATTTTGTGACCTCATTTTCTATTTTATATGCCTCTCCCAGGTTTTCACTACTCTTATTCTAATTTATCCATTTCTACTTGCCATCATGCTCGGTCTATTAGCCGTTAGCCATTTCTTTTCGCCATTATGCTCAATCTATTAGCCGTTAGCCATTTCTTTTCGCCATCACAATCGGTCTATTAGCCGTTAGCC